>DASZJS010000526.1:0-6798 GCA_035947935.1 Gemmata sp.
CTCCAAAAACTATGGGTATACCAATGCACGCGTGGGCAGACTGTAGGCAGTTCGAGTGCGTTAAGTTGAAGGTCACAAGCAGTCCGTCGTCTTGTCAGCGGTGTCAGTAATCGGACCGGAGTCCGATCATCTTTTTCGGGGATTTATAAGGCGTTTTCAAACACAATCACCAGTTGCTGTCAAATTTTGTCATCGTCACATCGTTCCACCTCCGGGATCATGATTCGTCACTAAGAACTTAGATCATAGACAAACTCGCGATTTGCGCAAACTCGTCGATTCCGCACCTCTTAACAAACTTCGCCAAGGAAATGGCATGGAAGAGCAAGACACATCCCAGAATCTGAAAGGCTGCCTGGACAAGTATTGTACAGCTGCTATAAAGGACTAACAGAATCAAATAGTTGTCTGGACAACTATTTTATATTCTAAAAACTATAACGAATATTCATTGCTAGTGTATATGGTCGAACACGCACAGAATCTGGCCTCGCCTTCTTGCGATTTCGTTCAGGTCTCCCTCCTACTAAAGGAGTCTCTCGTGAAGAACCGTCGATCTGCCTTCACCCTCATCGAGCTACTCGTGGTGATTGCCATCATCGCCATTCTGATCGGCTTGCTCTTGCCCGCGGTCCAAAAGGTTCGCGAAGCGGCAAACCGCGCAAAATGCTTAAACAACATGAAGCAACTGGGCTTGGCACTTCACAACTACGAGAGCAGTTTCGGTAACTTTCCGCAGGGCGCCACTCTCAAGATTATGGTGCCCTCGCAGAGTTGGTCGGTACAAGCCCATCTTTTACCGTATATCGAGCTGGGCAACCTGCAGAACCTTATCGACTTCTCTTCGAGTTACCAGAACCAACCGCTGGTGACGCCCGTCAGAATTGGTCTTCTGATGTGTCCCAGCGAAATCAATGACCGTTCCTACAGTTCCCCTCCGCTGACCTACTATCCGACAACCTACGGTATCAGTTACGGAACGTGGTTTGTGTTTGACCCAATCACGCAACAAATCGGCAATGGTGCGTTTGCCGTCAACGTGTCGACGCGAACGGCAGATTTCACCGATGGGATGAGCAACACAATCGGCATGACAGAAATCAAAGCCCATCAAGCGATATTACACGATGGGGGTTCGCCCGCCACGCTCAACGTACCGCCGCCCAGCACTCCCGCGGAATGCCTGGCCTACGGCGGTCCGCTCGATCCCGAGCTTGCCCACACGCAGTGGGTCAATGGGATGTTGACGCAAACAGGTATGACAACGACGTTCACCCCGAATACGGCGATGCTCTACCCAGACGGCTCCACGACATTGGACGTTGACTTCATGAGCAGCCGCCTGGGCGTCTCTGCGACCAGACTGAGCTATGGGGCCGTCAATGCACGGAGCTATCATGTGGGTGGAGCGAACGTTTTGTTCATGGATGGCTCGGTCCGTTTTGTACCAAATGCGATTGATCTCACGACTTGGCGTGCCCTGGGATCACGGGCGGGCGGTGAAGTCGCCAGCACGGATTTCTGAGTTGGTGGAATGGAAGGAGACAGGAATCCAGGGAGTTGCCCGTCGCTCATGCTCCGGGCCGGAAGTCTGGCGACTTCCGCTACGATGTTTTCCTGTCCCCTGGATTCCTGTCTCATTCCTTGCTGGGCTTCAGCACGATTTGCCGCAGATCCATCACAGCAACGCCGGGCTTGATCTTGGCCTTCACCGTTAACGTATACCGGCCAGCCTTGTCAAGTTTGAACGTCCCCACCGTGCGGGCCTCGAAGTTCTGAAACCCGCCTGTGTCCTTCACAGTAAACGTGAGCTTTTCTTCGCCAGCCGCAAGTTCGACCTCCGCACCACCACTCTTTGCACCACAGCCTTGCAACACCTCGACCGTGAATGTACCGGGGGTTTCGACCGTGAAGTCGAACGTAGCGAAGTCGTCCTTGTTTACCCAGAACCCGAGTGTGTCCTTGTGCGGTAGCGGTTCGTACCGCAGCATCACACCCGATACCAGCGCGGTGCGGGCGTGCATCGTGATCGTGCCATCCTTCGCAGGGGGGTTCGGTTTGTAGTCGGGGTTGGGGGTTGGCATCTTCGCTCCAACTTCCTTGCGCCAGGTGTCGAGCATCGCCGCGAGTTCCTTCGCCAACTCGGGCTTCTGGGCAATCAGGTTCCCAGACTCGGAGATGTCTTTCTTCACATCGAACAGTTCGCGGCGACCATCCTCGTAGAACTCGATCAGTTTGTAATCGCCGCGGCGAATGGCACCACCCGGTCGGCCACCCTGGTTGGCATAGTGTGGGTAGTGCCAGTAGATCGCCCGATCCGCGAGTTTTTCTCCATTGAACACAGGAAGCAAACTCACACCGTCGAGCTTGGTTTCCGGTTTGCCTCCACACGCTTCCAGGATCGTCGGAAAGAAGTCGATGCTGCACCCAACCTGATCGGTGACGGTGCCGGGTTTTACGTGCTTGGGCCACTTCACGATCATCGGCTCGCGGATGCCGCCCTCGTACAGATAGCCCTTGCCTTCACGCAAGGGGCCGTTGAACGTCGGGGCGAATTGCATTCCTTCGAGTGTGGCCAGGCCGCCGTTATCGCTGGTGAAGATGACGAGCGTGTTGTCGCTTAACTTGAGGTCATCGAGTTTCTTGAGCACCCGGCCGACGCTGGTATCCATACTTTCGACCATCGCCGCATAGACCGGGTTGCTTTGGCGTCCGTGTATGGGCTTGCCCGGATACTTGTCGATGATCTCCTGCTTGGCCCGCATGGGAGTGTGAACGGCATAGTGCGGCATGTACAGGAAGAACGGTTTGTCCTTGTTGGCATCGATGAACTTCTCGGCTTCGGTGGTGAGCCGGTCGGTCAGGTATTCCCCGACTTCTGCTTTTTCCAGTCCCGGCATCTTTCCTTGCTTGTTCTCGAATGGAGCGAAGTAGCTCCGTGCGGTGCCGGTTTCATCGCCGGCAATGTTGAGATCGAACCCCTGCTTTTCGGGATCGAATCCCTTGCCGCCGAGGTGCCACTTCCCGATCAGGGCCGTGCTGTAGCCCTGCGCCTTGAGAGCCTTCGCAATCGTAATTTCCTCCAAAGGTAACTCATTGCGTATTTGAGGAGGCTTGAGCCGCTGGTCAGGCCGATCACCACGTCCGGGAATCCAGTCAGTGATGTTCATTCGCTGGGGATATTTGCCAGTGAGGATACTGGCCCGTGTTGGTGAGCAAACCGAACACGCGGCGTAGAAATCCGTGAAGCGGATGCCGTTCTTGGCCATCGCATCGATGTTTGGGGTCTTGTAGAAGGTGCTGCCGTAGCAACCGAGATCGCGCTGGCCGAGATCATCGATCAGGATGAGGACGACGTTGGGCTTGTCGGCTGCAAAAGCCACACCTGGAAGCAAAACCACACAAGCAGCGAGAAAAAGCCGGTTGAGCATCGGTGATCCTCTGAGATCCGCATTGACACACTGACAGGGAGTAGTATGTCTGCGGCAGTCCAGGGGACAGGATATGAACCGCCGATGGCGAATCGTTGCCTTTTGTTTGCCACTGGGCATTCTGTGCCTGTCGGGATGTCTGCTGCCTTATGCCTACCCAAATCTCGACTGCATTCTAGGCTGCGATCTTGATCTCAAGATGCCGGATTGCCGTGTCTTTCGTGTGGATGTGAGGGCACACCAGGCAGATCTTCAAGAGGATGGCGAGTACACCGTGGTTGAGATTCCACGCCGATCCGATGGTAGTTTCCCCCCACAATTCGGGTTGTCGGTAAATCGTGGAGTTTACGTGGTTGGAGTCGCCTTGAACTACAACATCGGCTGCCTGCACTCCACCCGCGTCCGAATTTATCGTCCCGGCTACCAAGCCATTGAGTTGGAACCCTGGGATTCTACCGAGAAGGTTCAGTGGTACCCCACAACGAACTGGATCGAGCAAGAAAAGGCCATCGATGCACTTCTCAAACTCCCAGTGGTCGGAATTCCCCCAGTGATAGTCAACCACACTCCCCCTTGCGATGCAGGCTACATCTCAACCAAGGCAACGGACCTCTTCGCCGCGGCTGAATACGAGCGAGTCGCTTCGCTGGCTCCAACTCCGGAAGATGCCGTTCGGCTTCGACAACAAGCTGAGCAACTGCGCAAACTACCAAAAGTAATACCAAAAGAGGAAATCACAAGAACTGGCTCCGTCACCACTCAGCCTATCCCAAAATCTCCTTGATCGCGTTTCCGTGATCCACATCGAGCCGCTTGCGGCCGGGGATTTCGAGCTTGCGCGAGTCGAGGCCGAGTTGATGCAGAATTGTGGCATGAACATCGGTGACGTAATGCCGGTTCTCGACGGCGTGGAAGCCGATCTCGTCGGTGGCACCATGAACGATTCCGCCTTTGATGCCGCCACCCGCCATCCACACCGAGAAGCCGTAAATGTGGTGATCGCGGCCATCGCTCCCTTGCGTCCCCGGCGTGCGGCCAAACTCGGTCGCAAACACCACGATGGTGTCCTTCAAGAGTCCTGTCCGCTTGAGATCCTTGAGTAGCCCGCCGATCGGCTTATCCACCGCAAGGCAGTTCCCCGAGTGGTTTGCCTTCAGCCCTCCGTGGGCATCCCAGACGCCTGCACCACCAGCCCCGTGCTGAATCTGGATGAACCGCACCCCGCGTTCCACCAGACGACGGGAAGCGAGTAACTGAAGGCCAAACGCCCGCGTTTCGGGCCGGTCCAGACCGTAGAGCTTCTTCGTCTCCTCGGTTTCCTTTGCGAAATCGAGGACTTCGGGAAGCGATTTCTGCATCCGGAACGCGAGTTCGTAAGCCTTGATCCGCGCATCCAGAGCCGGATCGTCCGGGTACTCCGCAGCCCGGAGTTTGTTAAGCTTCCCGGATAGCTCAAAACCGAGTTTTTGCTCCTCGGGCCTCACGGGCAGTTCGGGTTTGCCATAATCGAGCGGGTTCGCGGGATCGACACGCACGGGAACGGCATCGTGTGCAGGGCCGAGATAGTGACCATCTTTCAGATTCCAATACTCGCGGTTCCCCATGCTGATGAATTGCGGCAGGTTCTCGTTCAAGGTGCCGAGTCCGTAGTGAACCCAGGCTCCGAGCGTCGGGAATTCGCCATCGAGCATGTGCCGACCGGTGTGAAACTGCGTTTGTGCGCCGTGGTTGTCATCAGTGGTGTATGTCGAGCGAATCACGGTGATGTCATCGATGCACTCGCCGGTATGCGGCAGCCAGTCGCTCACCTCAATGCCGCTCTTGCCATACTTCTTGAAACCAACCTGGAGGGGATAGAGCTTGTTCCGCTGCTGGCCGTTGGCATCGTTGATAACCGTGACGCGGGCGAGCTTGAGCTTCTCGGGATTCTGCACGTCCTTGAACGGCGTCTCGTTGATCGACTTCCCGGCATACTTGGTGAGCATCGGCTTGGGGTCGAACGTCTCCATGTGGGAAACGCCGCCGTTCATGAAGAGCCAGATGACCGATTTCGCCTTGGGTGCAAAGTGCGGCTTGCCGTTGGGTTCACCTGAGGCGTAGCCATCGCGATGAAGCATCGCTGCAAGGGCAAGGCCGGAAAACGTATCAGTAAGAAAGCCGCGACGATCCATTTGCCACCACAAGAAAAGACAAGAGATTAGCCGCAAAAAAGCACAAAAAGCACAAAAATAAAACAGAAGATAATTCAAAGACAAAAGACAGATCAAAGCAGGGCATCGGAAAGAATGTATTTCTTGATGAAGAACCGCGGTGCTCCGAAATTCATCAACAATCCGTGTTCCATCCGGGAGCAGCGGAGATAACCAAGCAGTTGTGCTGTATGTTCGTCCACAACTGCCCGGACTGCTTTCAATTCCACGATCAGGATGTTTTCGATGAACAGATCTGCGAAGAACTCACCCAATACCGTTCCATCCTCATCGTACACTGAGAGCGGATGACTCGGGATAACCTGAATCCCTTGCTTCTGAAGCCTGTACATCAGGGCGTTCTGGTAAACCTTTTCAAGATGTCCGTTGCGGAGAAAGGTGTGAATGGCGAACCCGGTTTCCCGAACGATGTCGCACAAATCGAACACCGTTTCCCAGGGCTTCATGTCTCTCTCCTCTTAAAGTTTCTTCTGTTTTCTATCTCTCTTCTGTTTTATTTTGTGCTTTTTGTGCTTTTTTGCGGCTAATCCTCTTCTCACCTCACCGTCACGAAATCGTTGTGGTTGATGAGCGCCTGGACCAGTTGCAGGCGGGCGCGTTTGGCCTTCTCGGGGTCTTTCAAGTCCTTTAGCGATGACCGAAGTTCGGTCAGTGTTTCCAGACACACAGCTAGTTCGTCCTTACTGGGTGTCGTACCCAGGATCGTCTCGAATGCAACAGTTACGAACCGCGTATCATCCACTTCGCCAAGCCGGGTGTGAAGGGCATCGTTGATCTTGCCGCTCATCGCCAGCGCAAAGCGACTGTTCCAGAGAGCCAGAGCCTGCTGTGGGACGATGCTCTCGGTTCGGCGGTAACACTCCAACACGTTGGCGTTGTCGAACACATCGAGCAGTTTGTTGTGCTCGTTGTGTGAGTGGAAGAAGTACATTGCCCGGCGGCGACTGTTCTCTTGCTCTCCGAGTGGCACAGGTGGCCCACCGCGGGCCAGGTCAAGATCGCCGGCCAGATTCAGGAGGCTATCGCGAATCACCTGCGCTTCCATTCGCATCGGGTTCATACGCCAGAGGCAGCGGTTCTCGGGGTCGAGTTTGCCGTTTGCCTCCGCGTTTGCGGAAGAGGACGACATCCTGTAAATATTTGATGTCACGATCGCG
>DASZJS010000527.1:0-3263 GCA_035947935.1 Gemmata sp.
CGGCCCCCACTGATAGCCTGCTCTACGGCTCGCAGAACCGGCTGCAATCCTTGTGGTGCAGTTATGAGGCCGTAGACGTTGTTGCCTTCGGATGTCATTGTCACTTCCGCCAACTAGATCGGGGTGGTCACTCCCCGATGACCTTGACCAGCACCCGCTTGGGCCGGTTGCCGTCGAACTCGCCGTAGAAAATCTGCTCCCACGGACCAAAATCGAGTTTTCCTTTCGTGATCGCCACCACGACTTCGCGACCCATGATTTGTCGCTTCATGTGTGCATCGGCGTTGTCTTCGCCCGTGCGGTTGTGGGCGTATCGCGTTGGCGATGCATCAAACGGAGCCAACTGCTCCAGCCACTTCTTGTAGTCCGCGTGCAGACCCGGCTCATCATCGTTGATAAACACACTCGCGGTGATGTGCATCGCGTTGACAAGGACAAGCCCTTCCTGAACGCCGCTCTTGCGGTCGATCTCCTCGACCTGATGAGTGATGTTCACGAAACCGAACCGCTCCGGAAGGTTGAAAGTCAGGTATTCCGTATGCGATTTCATCGGCAGGTTCCTGCTCGTTCGGTCGGGCAGTTTGATGGTATCTGCACTGTGTAGAACATTGCCAGTTTTGGCCCCGGGCACTTGCGGACATACGTGAGCCCGAGATACAACCCCGGAGCAACCTCGCGCATCTCATCCCGAACATTCCCAAACAGCCGGGATGTGTTCGCGTAATCCAAAACAATGGTCGGCTGGCCATCCAGCCAGCTCTCTCCATAGTACACATCCGCCCGAACTGCCCGCACTCCAAATGCAAGCCGGTTCACCATCGTCCCATCACCCGGCAACTCCTTTCCCTTCCACAGCAATCCGATGAGCTTCGACTTACGGGCACCTTTGCGAGTACCCGGCGATGGGATCGCTCGTCCTGGGAGGAACCCGGACGGCACCGGCCCTACACCCGCGCTACGGTATAAAGCTTCGAGACCGGCCTGGTCGGTTCGCTGGAGACCCTCCATCGTGAGCGGGGCAGTCTGGAGAGTTGATGCCGGCGTGTCAGCGGTCGCAACAGAGGGTGTGCCAATCAACAAGTCAGCAACCGCGGCGATCCCGAATACAGATAGTCGGCATAATCGGCGCATGCGTTCTCCCAGGTGTGATTTGCTGACCGGAACCGGACTCAGAAGTTTATTGATCGGCGAGAGTTTGCTCGCAGGTTCATCGCCCCTGGTTTGTGCTGGGATCATCTGGCGTGGTTCCTACCGGACGACCGCAATAACCCATCTACGAGAATAGAGTGACATACGAGAAACGCCGATAAGAATACAATTGGACGGGTGAGCGTTAATCGCGGAACGCCTATTCCGGAGGGATTGAGAATGGCCAGGAAGAAGACTCCGACCAAGGAACCAGTCGCCAAGAAGCCAATAGCCAAGAAGTCAGCGACCAAAAAGCCAACTGACACAACCGAGTTCCCGGCTGTCTTCGCCCGACTCAAGGCGATTCTCCAACCGTATGCACCTCGAATGGTCGTCGTGAAGGACGACAAGACTTGGTATTACCTCGACACGAAGTTCATCGGGAAGAACAAGAAGCCGGTGATGTTCGCTGCAACTCGAGTTGGGAAGGCATACGTCAGCTTTTATCTGATGTGTGTCTACTGCGATCCGAAGTGGGTTGCGGAGATGTCGCCTCCACTCAAGAAACGGATGCAGGGGAAGGCATGCTTCAACTTCACCGGGTTGGATGAGGCGCTCTTCACCGAACTGGAAGCTCTAACGAAAGCCGGAGCCGAGTGGTTCCTGAACGGCGGATTGGAGAAAATGCTGAAAATGCAGTAGACTCGGACGATCTGGATGATTGGTGCGTCAAGTCTCTTGTAGGGTGGGCCTTGTGCTGCTTCGCTGGTCTCGACCCACCCTACAAAACCATGTTCACTCCTTCTTCTCGTCTTTCTTCGCTTCCTTCTTCTCGACGACCCAAGTCTCTTCCGGTGGGCGTTTCTTGTGGTGGCCCGTTGCGTCCTGATAGGCCTTCGCCAGGGTCAGCAAGTCGGTTTCACCGAAGAGTTTTCCCGTAAAGGTCATCGCAGTCGGAGTCCCTTCCTTGCGGAAGCCGTTCGGGAGGCAGAGCGTCGGATGTCCGGTCAGGTTGGTGACCACGAGATCCGCTCCACCAACACAGGCGTAGGCATCGACCTTCTCGAACACCTTGACCATCTCTCGCATGATGAGCGTTCGTGCGCGCTGGGCGCGAAGGTAATCGACCGCGGTGACGAACCGACCCCGGCGGAATGTCGCTGGCCATGCTGACCCGATATTCTCCGTTACCCCGGCACGGGTGATGTCATCGAACGCAGTTGCGGACTCCACATCGAGTATCAGATTCACAACCGCTTGCGTCGTTGCACGCGGGAGGGTAATCGGCACGAGTTCCACACCCAGATCCTTCAGCACTTTCATGTCGGCCTCGGGCAATGTTGGTCCCTTGCCCTCCAGATACCCCACCCGGAACTCTTTCAATGGTCTTTTACCAGGCCAGTCGAATGGTCGATCGATAACGGAGCCATCCTGGGTATCGGAACCGTGGATCGTACCGAATACGAGGGCACAGTCTTCGACGTTGCGAGCCAGTGGGCCAATCTTGTCGAGCGACCAGCACAGAGCCATACATCCATGTCGGCTGATGCGCCCGAATGTGGGTCGCAAGCCGGTCACGCCGCACACCGAACTTGGAGAGACGATGCTGCCGAGCGTTTCACTCCCAAGACCGAACGTGACGAGTCCCGCTGCCACCGATGAAGCCGTCCCTGCCGATGAGCCGCTTGAACCTGTTTTCACGTTCCACGGGTTGCGAGTCATGCCGCCAAACCACTGGTCGCCCATCGCCAGTGCGCCGAGCGTGGATTTTGCAACCAGCACCGCCCCGGCAGCCTCCAATCGGGCCGCGACAGTTGCCTTCGTATCGATCATCTGTTCCTTGAAGTGTCCCGCGCCCCAGGTCGTTTTGTAACCCGGATATGCAATCAGATCCTTGGCAACCCACGGAATGCCGTGCAATGGTCCGCGATATTTCCCCGCCGCGATTTCCTTGTCCGCTTCCGCAGCCTGCTTGAGTGCGAGTTCCTCCGTGAGCGATACGATGCACAACAACGCGGGGTCGTACTTCTTCAACCGTGCAAGAGACACCTTCGCGAGTTCCGTGGCTGAGATTTTCCTGGTACGAAGCAGTTCGGCGAGTTGCGTGAGAGGCAGGAAGGCAAGATCGGCATCTG
>DASZJS010000528.1:0-7869 GCA_035947935.1 Gemmata sp.
GGATGTTTGCGGTTCTTGAGCGGTAAATCGACAGGCTTTTCCAACCGATACGATTCGTAGACGGCCGGATTGTCGCGCGCTCGTGGGGTAGTCTGCAACCAGCGATTGGGGTTAAGATGGGATGAAAGACTTGGACAAATCCCGCCTCATCGTGGCGGGTCGAGAGGGCAGACGATGTCGGTTCGCACCATGCGGCTCGTAATGGGTATCCTCTTCCTGCTCCTGGGCAGTGCTATTTTCACCCGACATTGGTTGTTTCCGGAATTTGCTGCCAAAAACGACCCCCTCCGGATGAACCTGGGGGGAGTGTTCGCCCTGGTTTTTGGCGGGTTGAATCTGGCGCGGTGGTATACGGCCTGGGCATTTGTGAAGTCGAGCCAAACCGCAGTGCGCTATCCACTTCAACGCGATCCATCGGCCGCACCACAAGTTGAACCAATCCCGGAATTCGACTTCACGAAGCAACCGGACACGGAGCAACCCGAGACCAAGCAGTGATGTTCGTTTCAGGCACCCTATCACATCGGCAAGGTAGTTCCACAAAGTAGCAGGCACACGGGAGTGTGCTTGCTACTTTCATCAATGGCCGGGGCAGAGCTAAGTGGTGTTGGTGGGTCGAGCCGTGCGCAGCACGTCGGGGCCCACCAACACCACTTTTCTTTTCTGCCAAGGTGATCGTTCACGGTTGAGTGCAGCTATACCAATTACGGCTTCGGTGGAGGCGGAACGGGGTTCGGGACAGGGATGATTTGTGGTTGCGGTTGCAGTTGGAGTTGAATCGGCGGTTGTGGTGGAGTGGGCGGTGCAGTCCGGAATTTCTCCAGGTCGATTTTGGATCGTTCTCGCTCCAATTGCTCGTTGAACATGTCGTTGGCGTGATCCCGGCTTGTGATCAGAAAGGTATTGGCCTTCCTGACAATCCGCAGATCGCACTGGAGCGTGAGGAGTTCGAGAGCTTTGTCGGCCGGAGTATTCAGTAACCGAGCGGTCACAAAACCCGTTCGTGCATCGGCGGATTGCGGAGAGACAACAACCGTCAGGTTATACTCCTCGGCCAGTTCCGCAACTGCCTCGTTCAGTGGCTTCTCCTTGAAGATCATCGAAACGAGTGGCTCAGCCAATCGTGGGGGACTATCATCATCGCTCGGCGCGATGTTCTTCGTTTCCTTGGCCGCGAAGGCAATCGGGACAATCTCGATGTGATCCTTGAAAACCAGGAAAGTCGCATCCATCTGACTCAAGAGGTGTGGCAGCAAGGTTGTCAGGGACATCCCTTTCATCTGAGGAATCTTTAGCATCTGAGTGTCCGGGTTCGCGTTCGGATCGATCGCTCGGAATGCCGCATCGTTAATGAACACCGTCACTCCAAACTTGTCTCCGATGTAGGTTGCCAGATCAGTGAGAGTAATTCCATCGATTCGGTTCAGGTCCACGGGTTTGCGGAGCTTGGCGAGCAAATCGGCTGTCGGGTCCGGCTTCCTGCCTGGTGGATTCTGGGCCATTGCCGAACTGGCTGAGATCGCCAACGCAATCGCGAGGGTCGTCAGGAAACGCACGGACATGGAGTAACTCCTGGGGGTAATTGATAGTCGATTATGGTTTCGTTTGCTCTGCTGGTAGCGGGACTGTCCTCGGAATGTTTTGTAGCTCTGATTTCTGCTGCGGAGAAACGGCGCTCCTGTGTATACTTGCGCGGAGTTTCTCCAGTTCGATCTTCTGTCGATCTGCCTCCACTTGCTCGGCCAGCAGTGTTTTCGCATGTTCACGGCTGGTAATCAGGAAGGCATTTCCTTTGCGGACCACCCGGAGCTCGCACTGCACGGCAAGCATCTCGATGGCTTTGTCGACTGGGAGATTCATCAGCCGGGCAGAGACAGCCGAGGCGGACCCATCGCGCGCTTGTGGAGCGATGGTGACGCTCAGGTCGTATCGACTGGCGAGCAGATCAATCGCATCGGCCAGCGGTCTCTGCTTGATGATCGCGCAAACGAGCGGTTCTTTCAGCGACAGGTTACCGTTCACATCCATATCGGTTTCAGCCTTGGCCATTTTCGCCGCGTGAGCGAGCGGCACGACCTCCACAACATTGCCTTTGATGATGTACGTTCCACCCAGGCTATCGAGAACCCGAACGAGTAATTGATGCAGGGTCATGCCGTTTATTTTCGTGGATGCAACGCTGGGCTTTTTCTCGGAGATATCCATTCCGCCTTCCGCCTTGAAACTATCCTGGTTAATCGCAAACGTGATGCCGTGCTTCTTGGACAAAAACGTGAGCAGATCCATCAACGACATGTCGTTGATGTTCCCCTCAACCTCAACCTGCTTGTTGAAAAGTATGTGGAGGAGTTCAGATGTGTTGTCCTGTTGGAGCGGAGGCGGGTCCGCTGCCGTCGCAAAGTCAGCACAGACCAATCCGGCTGCGAGGGTCATCGCAAGACGTAGGAACATGGGCCACTCCTTGCTGGTTGAAGCTGGTTGTGATGTGGGTTGTGGGATGTGTGGAGCTTATTAGATATTGATGGTTCGTTGAAAGAAAGTCCACCGAGAATTTGAACAATCCACTTCAAAAATCAAAATCCACATTCGATCATTTATCGCCGCGGATATGATCGGACATGGCTTGGAGTACGGGCAGGGCATACAGCCCCGCTCCGACGTGAGTTGAATCCACCCAGACGATTTTCTGTTTTCCGGTAGCCTCCCAAAGCCGGGTTGCAGCCTTCGGCGGCACGACATCATCTCGACTCGCGCAGATCATCAGGAGGTTCTTGCCCTTCAATTGCTTCGCGTAGGTCAGTGGATCGACGGGAGCAATCAACATCTTCATGGCGACTTTTCCCCCAACCAGATCGATCAGCGGGGTGTACGGCTTGGCCAACGGGTGGTCGTAATACGCATCCACGAGTCCGCCGCCCGTCAACATGAGGCATACGTTTTTGATCCGTGGTTCGTTAGCAGCCACGATCGCGCTCAGGAAACTTCCCAGGCTGGTGCCGACGATTCCCAGATTATTGGCATCGATCTCCCGACGCCCGGCCAGCCACGCCACCGCGCAGCGAACATCCAGAACCGTTTGCTTCACCGCATCCAGCGTATGAGAAATGTTCATGGACAGGAGCCGGACACTGCTGCCAGGCGGTCGGCGCGGACCATAATGGGCCATGTAGACCACCAGCCCGGCGACTCCGTGTTGTGCCAGCCACATTGCTTCGCCGCGGGAAACGAGTGCATTACCCTGCAAGATGTCGAGAACGATCGCAGCCGGGAATGGTCCTTCTCCGGGCGGCAGGAACAACTCGGCATAGACGGTGTTGTTCTCGGGAACTTCCGACTTTATCGGAGATGGGAACGACAGGTCAAACACCCGCACCCCGGTATGTCGCAAATCGTGCCGGAGTGTCAGCTTATAATCAAACGCAAATTCTGGCATCCGGTAGCGTTCGACGACCCCGGCCTTTTCATCGTCCTTGGGATCGAACCGGACTGTTCCGGATGCAGGCGCGGGAACCGCTGCCGTGGAGGGGTCCGCCGCTGAAAGCATTGGTGCGGCAAAGAACAGAGCAACCAAGCTCGACAACCCGCAGGTGCGATGGGTCATTCGTGGGCTCCGCGGAGCAGACCTGGCGAACGGCGATCCTTCAAGTAACGATGATACCCAAGGTGGCCCGGAGGTGTAAGCCGAATTATGGAGGAGTGCTTGGGAAGGGTGTCGTCATTTGGTCCAGGGTGGAAACCCTGGACCAAATTGGGAATCTTTTCTCAGTGCCGAACGGACTGCGTGGTCGGCATGAGCGGAGCGTTGAAGTTCTTATACGTGGTGGATGAGAACATGGTTGGAGCCGGCAGGGCGCTTGGTCCTGCCTGGGTTCGTGGCGCACGAATCTTAACGCCGAATAAGTTGTTGATGGTCTTGATGTAACCGTTTTGCTCGATGGAACTGGCGGCGGTCTGGCCGACCAGATTGATAGTTTGTGCAGCAACCCCGGCAGCGACCTTGGACGGCTGAACCACGAGTTTCTGGGTGTCGATTGGCTTAAAGTTGATGTCGCCCGCTCGGGCGGGACCAACCGCGAGTGCCGTCACCGCGGCGATTCCCCACAAGAGATTCTTCATCGTTTCATCTCCCCCATCGTAAATGTGCATGGGCGAACGGGTTCTCCCATCCTCCTCCCATCCTCCTCACATCCCCTCCGCGCGGCCCCCCGAACCGTTCGCGGCATCCCTTAATCGACCCCGCAATGTGATCGTGCGTCGCAAGTCGAGACTCATACCGTCTGCTGCAACCGTGTCAACATGAATTTTGATGTGTTTTGCGGTTCATCTTGTTTTTGCAGACAGATGTGGCTATTTCTCACAAGCTGGTACACCGCAAACCGGCACAAGGATGTGCCCGATGACTACGCCGCCCAAATCACCGATCGATCGGCTCGCGTTTGCCCGCCGGGTGTTGCGGGCCGAGGCTGCAACGCTCGATGTGGTCGCCAGTCGGCTCGATGAAGGCTTCGACTGTGTGGCCGATGTCCTGTTTCGGTGCCGCGGGCGAGTGGTTGTTATTGGTGTGGGCAAATCCGCCGATGTGGGCCAAAAGCTCGTTGGCACGTTCAACTCGACTGGCACGCGAGCCTACACGCTCGATGCCACCCGCGCCGTTCACGGCGATCTGGGTATGGTTCATCCAGAAGATGTCGCCTTGCTCCTTTCTCACAGTGGCGAATCCGAAGAACTGCTCCGGTTGCTCGCACCCCTCCGCCGACTCGCTGCGGGACTTCTTGCCATCACCGGAAAATCCGACAGTACTCTTGCCCGAGCTGCCGATGCCGCGGTCGTGTATGGGCCGATCAAGGAAGCCTGCCCGCTCGCTTTAGCGCCGAGTACCAGCACCACCGTCATGATTGCTCTTGGGGATGCTCTCGCGTTCACCCTCCTGGAACAGAGGCAGTTTACCGCCGAGCAGTTCGCCCGATTCCACCCCGCTGGGAGTCTGGGTCGCCAGTTCGCCACCGTTGCCGAGTGCATGCGCTCGGGGTCCGAACTCCGCATCGCACCCACCTCTGATACCGTGCGCGCAGTGATCACCCGCGTTCGCCATCCCGGTCGACGAACGGGTGCCATCATGCTGATCGATCCCGATGGCCGCCTTGCCGGTCTGTTCACCGACAG
Organism: Gemmata sp.; assembly: GCA_035947935.1. Taxonomy (GTDB): domain Bacteria; phylum Planctomycetota; class Planctomycetia; order Gemmatales; family Gemmataceae; genus Gemmata. The sequence continues at coordinate 5,164 of DASZJS010000528.1, forward strand.
CGACCTCGCCCGCCTTTTTGAATCCCGACAGGACGATGCACTGGATGCGCCGATCGAACGGGTTATGACGAGAGATCCTCTCGTGATCTATCCAGAGGCCCGACTGGTTGAGGCAATCGAGTTGCTGAAAATGCGAAAGATCAGCGAGTTGCCGGTTGTCGATCGAGATCATTGCCCAGTCGGCATGCTCGACATAACCGACCTCATTGGTCTCGACCAGGCCCCCAGCTTACCCGAAACCCGTCCCCTACTCAGGTTGGTGGACTCGGAAACAGCGTAGGATTGATTGTTGGTATTTCGTCATTTCGTCCTTTATCCATCGTGTTTCGTTCTCCGTCCCTCGTCATTCGGAAAAACAACGGAGTGAAGCCCTGGAATGTTTTCACGAAGGACGAGGGACGGAGGACAAAGGACGAAAACAAGAAGGACAAAACACGATGGACGGTGGACGAGGGACGAAGGACGAACTCGCAGTTCGCGCTGCGAAAATTGAACTCTTGCTACTCGATGTGGATGGGGTGCTGACCGATGGGAGCATCTTCTACACAGGCGATCGGGTGGAGATCAAGCGATTCCACGTTCGCGATGGCTCGGGGTTGAAGTTTTGGCACCTCGCGGGTAAGCGTTCCGCGATCATCTCCGGACGGACATCGGTGGCAGTCGAACTCCGCGCTGCGGAACTAGGGATTTCCACGGTTTTTCAGGGCCGTCCGGAAAAACTCCCTGCTTTCGAGACGATTTTGAGGGAAACGGGGTTCAAGGCCGATCAAGTGTGCGCGGTCGGGGACGATCTCCCCGACCTTCCGGTGTTGCGCACGGCAGGGCTTGCGGCGGCGGTAGCCGATGCCTGCCCCGAGGTTCGAGATTCGGTCGATTACATCACCGCGACACCGGGCGGACACGGCGCAGTTCGCGAAGTCATCGAGTGGCTGCTGAAACTTCAGGGATTGTGGGATGGGGTGCTTCAAAGTTTCAAAGTGCAAAGTTGAAGAGTGACAGGTTGGTTATTGGTCGCATGAGGTTTGCGTGAATTCACGCCTCCGCGACAGTCGGGGTTTGCCCGGAGAGCGAAACGCATTGATCTCCGGGCGAACCCCGACTGTCGCGGAGGCGTGAATTCCGCAGGAGGCCTACATGACTCCGCGGCGAATCTTTCTCACGATCATCGGACTCCTGCTGTTTGGAACGGCCTATTCGGCGTACGACCGGGTTCTGGGTTGGATCGATGGATTGCCTCTCCTTCCGGCTCGGATGCTCTCCCAGAGAGACAATGAGTTTCGCGTGCCACCTCGATACACCTCGCCAACGATCGAGCGGCTCAAGGAGGCATTTGGAGACCAAAGCAAGGAGACAGAGCCCGCGTTTTATCCGACGCAACTTCAGTTTTTCAACGGTGAAACCTCGACCGTTGTTGCTGCGGGTCGGCCTCCGAGCAATCCCCGGTCTAAGCGAGTTCAATTGTCGCCATTCAGCGTTGCCGTGTTCAGCAAGCCCCGACCCGATTACCTCCGCCAGCCCGGTGAGGTGAACGAGATCAGCACTTTCCACTCGGACAAGGCTGTGCTGGAGTTCGACCGACCCATCATGACTCCAATGGACATGAACACAGCGAAACTCATCCGGTTGGAATTGATCAGCGATCCGGAACAGACCCTTCCGGACCCGCGCATGGGACTTGTCCACATGACCAACAACCAGCGATCGTCCGACCCGAATCGGCGATTGCTGTTGAAAACCATTGGGCCGGTGTTCTATCGCGATCAAAAAGCGTTGGCGGCACGGTTCAAGCTCACGGACCAGGCATTTGCGTCTTTGCAGAGCGCGAAGGTGCCTGAAGCGGTGTTGGGGAAGCTGAATCCCTTGAAGAATTTGGAGTACTCTCGGGAGGACTTTGTCAAGGAAAGCGGCAGGCTTCTCAACGCAGACGAAGCAAAGCAATACCAAAACCTCATTTTGGACCGAGCAGCAGTTTCCGGTTCACAGCCTCAGTTTGGTCCAGACATCTGGACGGACGCGGCAATTGAAGCGATCGATCATTCCAACATTCCATATCGACAGGGGACTGCGGCAACCACTGCCCTAACCGTCAGCGAGGAGGTCCGCAACACCGCAGCCGTGGCCGCCATGCTGAGCGGGCAGCGGCTTCCACCCCCAACTGTCACCGGAGTCGGAATGCGGATCTATCTGACGCCGGAAGAATCCGCGAAACCTCAAGCGAAGAAGGGGTCGGGAAGCTCTGGTGGAATCCGCCGGATCGAGTTGCTCGAACAGGTCACCATGCACCTGTGGATGGAAGCTGGGCAAGGCCTGGTCGGGTCCGAAGGAAAGTCTTCCACCATCCCGGAATCGCCCCCGGCGGCAGCCGGTGTAGCCGGTGTAGCCGGGGGATTGGTTCCGGCCGCCTATGCAGTCCGGGAACTCGGACGCGATTTGCTTCAGATCGAGACCCGTGGACCGTTTGCCTACGATGCCGAGAAGAATCTGGCTCGCTTCGACGTGCTTCCCCAAGCCGATCCAAACCTCACTAACGATGTACGAACAACCAAGATTCCACCCCGACCCGGTATCCAGACTCTCTTCAGCCAGGTTCTGGAGTTGGAATTCAACGGCTCACCAACCGGTACGCCCGAACAGCAGCCCGTGAAACCGCCTCAAGCGGCTACGGCTGGCGGAAAAGACAAGCCCTCATCGACGGGAAGTGGTCCG
>DASZJS010000529.1:0-5850 GCA_035947935.1 Gemmata sp.
TCTGGAGGAGAACGAGAAAGACGGCCTGGAAAGCATCGTCGATGTCGGCAGGGTCCGTTAGAACCTGCCGACATGCATTGAGGACGACTTTACCGTGCCTTCGGACGAGTGTAGCGAATGCTTCCTCATCCTGGTGTTTGCAGAACTGGTCGATCAGTTCGGAGTCGGACTTTTTCGTCCGGTCCTTCTGGTCGGTGTGTCGCAATACTCCGGCGATCCGATTTAGCACAGCCTTGGCCACTTCGCCACCTACGCTTGGCTAGTTCGGGAAACTCTGCCTATATCTGCCTGGACAGACAGAGCGCGGCACGCAAGTTTTCTGGCCGGGTTATAAGTTCAAAGCAGCAGGTCAGTAACTGAGATTTCCACACTCCAGGCCGCGATCGGCGACACGGGCTCACAAATCTTCAATCGCCTTCAGCATGCGTTGGAGAGCGACTTGTTTGTAGGCTTCAAGTACCAACCCCTTCACTTCGTCCCAATCTGTATTGGCATCCAGTTTCAGCGAAACCCAGCCTTGATGGGCTGCGTATGGCGTTGGAAAAAAGCGGAAGTCTTCCAGTAGCACTTCCTGGCGGTCAAAGCCCACTTTCAAGCCCAGGGTTGGACCCTCGGAAGTGTCTTCGCCGAACCCAGCAAACATTTTCTTTGGGGCACGAAAGGTAGGATGACCCCAGGCTTCGACCTCGACGACTTCGGGCAAAGCCAGGCAGATAGCGCGGATCCGTAAGAGCATTTTCTCGGATTTTGAATTCTTCATTCACTAATCCTTGTCGCGTGAATCCAATCGCTCAAATGATTTGCTTGATCGGTTCGGCACCTTCGACGCCGACCAGCTTTTGATCGAGCCCGCCATAGAAGTAGGAGAGCTTGTTCGGATCGAGCCCCATCTGGTGAAGGACGGTCGCGTGCAAGTTCTTGACGTGGAAACGGTCATCGACCGCGAAGTTCCCGAGTTCATCGGTCGTCCCGACGCTGACGCCGCCCTTGATGCCACCACCAGCAAGCCACATCGTAAACCCATAGGCGTTATGGTCGCGCCCGGTTCCCTGAGCATATTCGGCCGTTGGCTGTCGGCCGAATTCGCCGCCCCAGATCACGATAGTGCTGTCGAGTAACCCCTTACGCTTCAGGTCTTTCAAGAGCCCGGCCACGGGCTTGTCGGTCGCCCCGGCGTGTTTGCCGTGGTTCTTGATCATGTCCGAGTGGGCGTCCCAGTTGTCGTCGTTGTGTGCCCCACCGGAGTAAACTTGAATGAACCGAACGCCGCGTTCGACCAGTCGTCGGGCCAGTAAGCACTTTCGTCCGAAGTCGGCTGTCTTCGGCTCATCGATCCCATAGAGCTTCTGGGTCTCTTCTGTCTCCTGGTTAAAATCCACAGCCTCGGGAGCGTGCTGCTGCATCTTGAACGCCAGCTCATAGCTGGCAATTCGAGCCATTAGTTCCGAGTTGTCGGCCCGGCTGGCCAGATGCTCCTCGTTCTTCTCCTTCAGTCGATCCAGCAATTCCCGCTGCTGTTCGCGTGTCGTGCCGGGAGGCAGAGCCAGATCGTGAATCGGCGTCTTGTCGGCTCGAATCTGCACACCTTGGTACGCCGCGGGCATATAGCCGCTCGACCAGTTCTTGGGACCGCTGATCGGGCCGCCAGTATGATCGAGCATGACGACAAACCCGGGCAGATTTTCGTTTTCACTGCCGAGGCCGTAAGTGACCCACGAGCCAATGCACGGGCTACCCGAAAGCAATCGACCGCTGTTCATCATCAGAAGGCCGGAACCGTGGATCGGTGACTCGGCGTAAAAGCTGTGGACGAACGCGATGTCATCCACGCAGGTGGCGGTGTGAGGGAACACGTCTGAGACAAGTTTCCCGCACTTGCCGTAGGGCTTGAACTGCCACTTCGGACCAACCACGCGCCCGACGTTCTTGTGCCCACCGCGGCCAAACGTCTTGACCGTGATTGTCTTGCCGTCGAGCTTGTAGAGTTCGGGTTTGTAGTCGTAGGTATCGACCTGACTCGGGCCGCCATAGCAGAAGATGAAGATGACGGCCTTGGCCTTGGCCGGAAACATCGACTTCTTGGGGGCCATCGGGTTGATGAACTTCGTGGTCCGCCGGTGTGCCTCCTCAGCGCTGGCCCGGTTCAGGAGCCCATCGTTGGAGAGCAGACCGGTCAGACCCAGAGCCCCGAACCCGGCGCCGCTCTCCCACAGGAACTCGCGGCGAGTGCGACGGCAAAACTGCTTGGCGCTGTGCAAATCGGACATGGCGAAAGCCTCAGTTGGCGGTGGGTTGTTGGGGTGGGATCAAGGTCTGGCGGAAGGCGTCGAGGGAGGCGCTGGAATAAGCAGAATCCAATAGGGACTCCAAGTGTGATCGGTCGGCGACCAACCCCACCGCAGCAGACACATCAGGAGAGACAGAACCAAATCGGACTTCGAGTTTCTTGAGGATAAGTTCTTGAAAGGTTTTGACTTCACCTTCACGCAGCCATTTCTGAAGTATCGGTGATTCGATCATGGTCTTGGCTCCTCGGAACATCGCTTCCAGCATCTTTTCGTCAAACCGCAGCCCGGCCAGTATCTCCGTCACGGCAAGTAGGTTCTTTTGTTCGCCGCCGGCCGTCTTTGCTTCGATCACGTCCTTACATTGTTGTAACACACGCTCGGGTGGCCCATCAAACTTCGTCAGCGGCACCCACGGAGCAAGTCCAGGGTCGGTCAGTGGGAGAAAGTCGGTCGCGTTCAGTTCCCAAAGGTTCACGACCCTCCAACTCGCTTCGAGCCGCGTGTGACCGAGCTGACTCATCAACCGCAGGTCCGGGTCGATCCGCACGTTGCCCTTTTCGCACAGCGTCAGGGCAATCACCTCGGGCACAACCCGGCGGTTCAGGTACGTTAACACAACATCGTCGAGCAGTTCCGCCGCAACGCGGGAGTACGGATAGGTGTTGATCTCGATCAGGCACAACACCGGATCGGCTTGTCCGGCGATTCGAGCCTCGATCAATCCATCCGGCAACTGGCGAGACTGCACCAACTCGCCAGGCAGCGGCGTCCAACTCGTCACGGGTCCAACACCCGCCAGCTTCAGGATGGCATCGGCGTGATGCTCGATCAGCCACTTGCCACCCTTGTCGTACTGGAATCGCATAAAGACCGCCCCGGCCATCGGCTTGCAGCCCTCGACCTGGGCTTATTTCAATCAAGATACACGAACTCGTTGGTATTAAGGCAGAGCAGGCAATACTGAATCAATGCTTTCGCCTCATCGAGCTTGTGTTTCTCCTTGAGGGCATTGATGAACTCAACATCGCGTTTCACCTCATCATCGGTGGGGACTCGCCCCGTGGTTAACCGAATCGCTCGCTTCACTTGTGCGGTCAGGTTGTTGGGAGCTTCCTTTTGCAACCGAGCTGCGAAGGCAGTGGCCTGCTCGTTGGCGAACTCGCCGTTCAAGAGCCCCAGCGATTGCGTCGGAACTGTGGTGATGTACCGCACCGGGCAACTTGAATCGGGGTCCGGCTGATCGAAGCCGACCAGGATCGGCACGCGAAGCGACCGCTTGATGTGGGCATAAACGCTCCGTCGGTTCGCTTCCTCTGGTAGCGAAGTTGGCCACCCTTGACCCGGCACCGATTGCCCCGCCAGAACTTCTTTCGGGATCTTCGGATAGGTGCTCGGGCCAAATTGCTTCGGGTTCAACAAACCACTCACCGACAGGATCGAATCGCGAACTTCTTCGGCGGCCAATCGCCGCATGTTGAATCGCCACAGGAGGCTGTTGGCCGGGTCTGCTTTCAAGTTCGCTGCGTCGGCAGCCGCGGATTGTCGATAGACGCTCGACATCATGATGAGCTTGTGGAGGCGCTTCAGAGTCCACGGTGTGGCGGTCTTGTCGGAAGGTTCCACGAACTCGCTGGCGAGCCAGTCGAGCAACTCCGGGTGTGTGGGCTGTTCTCCCAGCTTCCCGAAATCATTCGCACTCGGCACGATGCCGCGGCCGAAGTGATATTGCCACACGCGATTCACGAACACCCGGGCCGTGAACGGATTCTCCTTCGTTGTGATCCAGTCGGCCAGGATCGTTCGGCGGCCGCTAGTTTTAGCTCCGACCTTCGCGGTAATCGTCGGCTCCTGAAGCCCAAGCACTTCCGGGAAGCCGGGGTTAACCTCCTTGCCCGGGGCATGTGGACTGCCACGAACAAGCAAATGCGTCGTGGGCGGGCGCGGGTCGCAGTTGTTCACCGACAAAGTGAGTATCTGACCCGGCGGGGTGGGTTTCTTCTCCAGGTCGGTGCGTTCTTTCTTCAACGCCAGGTAGTCCTCCTTGACCTTGCCCTGGAGCATCGGGATCACCTTGTTTGATACCACGGCCGGTCGATCCACTCCCTCGGCAGCGCGTTGATCTTCGGCGGGAAGTTTCTTGATCGCTTCGTCCTCAATGACGATCATCGCCTTCTTGATCTCAACCAACCGGATCTCACGTTGCTTCAGTTCTGCTTCATATTTCTCGCGCTGCTCCGGTGGGGAGATGTCGCTGAGATTGGTCCGCGATTTCACATCCCGGGAATCCGAATATGGGCGGATGTCGCGGAAGAACGCGACCATCTTGTAGTAATCGGTTTGTGGAATGGGATCGACCTTGTGGTCGTGGCAGCGGGCACAGTTCAGAGTCATCCCAAGGAATGCCTGTCCGGTGGTGGCGACCAGATCATCGTAGCCATCGAACAGGGCCAGCAAGGGATCGGCTGGCTCATCGTCCCAGGTGCCGAGGCGATAGTAACCGGTCGCGGCGACCGCATCGGGGTTGTACCCGGGGATTTCATCGCCCGCCAACTGTTCCCGAATGAACTGCGTGTACGGTTTGTCGGCGTTGAAGCTTTTGATGATGTAGTCGCGATAGCGCCAGACGAACGGTTTTGGACCATCGCGTTCGTATCCGTTGGTCTCGGCGTAACGCACCACATCCAGCCAGTGCCGACCCCACTTCTCCCCATACTGCGGCGATGCCAGCAAGCGATCGATCAGCTTTTCCCAGGCATTTGGCGCTGTGTCGTTGACGAACTCATCGATTTGCTCGGGAGTCGGGGGAAGACCGGTCAAATCGTAATAGGCTCGCCGCGCGAGTGCAGCCTTGTCGGCCGGTTTCACCGGCTTCAATCCCTTGGCTTCCAGCTTGGCGAGGATAAACGCATCGATCGGGGTTTTGACCCAGCCCTTATCCTTGACCTCGGGCACCGCGGATCGCTTTACGGGTTGATAGGCCCAGTAGCGTTTGGCTTCCTCGGTGACGACACCGCCTTTCGGAGCAACCTTGGCAATTTCGCCACCGAGGCGGTCGGCAGATACCGGCAACCCATCCTTGACCCACTTTTCGAGAACGGCAATGTCGTTGTCCGAAATTTTGCCCTTGGGCGGCATCCGGCAGTTCTCGTCCTTGTAATGGATGGCTTTGAGCAAGAGGCTTTGGTCGGGGTTTTTGAGATCCACGACTGCACCGCTGGCTCCGCCGTCGAGTATGGCCTTGCGGGTGGTCAGGTTCAACTCCCCCTTCACCTTCTCCTCGGCTCCGTGGCACTTGAGGCAATTCTTTTGGAGGATGGGGAGAACCTCCTTCTCGAAGACGGCGACCTGCTGAACCGTGAACGTCGGCTTCTCTGGCGCAGTGGCTTTCTTGTCATCGGCCCAAATTCGGATCGAGGGCGCAAGCGAGAACAGCGCTGCCACGAAGGCGAGCAGGGCAATCGAACGAGCGAAGTGAGTTGGCATGGTGCGTTTGGTCATTGGGTGGGTGCGGTAGGCGGGGGTTGCAATTGCTCCGGTCGCTGACGCTCCCGGCTCACCAAGA
>DASZJS010000530.1:0-2815 GCA_035947935.1 Gemmata sp.
TGATGAAAGGTTCATACGCATCAGCCGTGATGGGTGGAAGATCAATCAGTTGGACCCGCACATCCTCGTAATCCATCATTCCGGGCGTGGGCTCGCGCGTGGTGAAGGGGTAAGGGGCAACCGTTGGGGTTGCTTTCGTGAGCTTCGTCATCAGTAGCGATTTGCCGGCATTGGGGGGACCGAAAAACACCACCTGTCCCGCTCCCTGGCGGGGAAACTTATACGTTCCCGGGGCCGCCTTCTTGGGTCCGAGTCGGGCCTGTTCGATCTGATCGGTCAGCTCGGAAATCTTGGTCTTGAGGTCTGCCTGAACCTTCTCACTCGCCTTGTGTTTGGGCAGCAGAACCCACATTTCCTTGAGTGCTACGAGCTTATCCTCGGGCGTTTGAGCTTTCTTGTACCGAGCCTCGGCATCGTGATAATGCGGTGGTAGATTGACGGCCATTGGAACCAGGGGCAGGAGGGAAGGAACGCATCGAATCGCGAAAACGAGCTAATCGACCACGCTGATTGTACAACATGGTGAAGAACGGTTACGAGTCAACCAGAACGTGAGTCTCGGACAGATTGAGTTCGGCTCACAAAACCCGCCACACACAGAATACGCATCCACATCATGACCCCATTGTTCGACCAGATTCAGGAAGCAGCAGCCGCCATCCAGGCCAGATGGAACGGAGACCCCGTCGCGGGAATCATTCTCGGAACGGGACTGGGCCATCTCACGAAGGATATTTCCTCCAAGGTGGTCATCCCCTATGAGGAAATTCCGCACTTTCCGCGATCGACTGCACCAACGCACAAAGGCCAGCTTGTATGCGGGAAACTGGCCGGGAAGCCTGTGGTCGCGATGGAAGGACGCCTCCACTTTTACGAGGGCTGGACGCTCCAACAAGTCACATTTCCCGTTCGCGTCATGAAAGCGCTCGGGTGCAGCGTTCTGATCGTGAGCAACGCCTGCGGCGGCATGAACCCCCAGTGGGGCAAAGGTGAGTTAATGCTCATCGAGGATCACATTAACCTGCTTGGTGACAACCCACTGATCGGCCCGAACGACGATCGGCTTGGAGACCGCTTTCCGGATATGTGCCACGCTTACGATCGAGAATTGCTCGCCCTCGCGAAGCGCGTGGCGTTGAAAGAAAGAATCATCTGCCACCAGGGGGTATTTGTCGCCGTCTCGGGGCCAAACCTGGAGACACGGGCGGAATATCGGTTCCTCAGAGCCATCGGGGCGGATGTGGTCGGGATGTCCACGGTTCCCGAGGTGATTGTGGCAGTTCATGCAAAAATGCGCGTGCTGGGAGTGTCGGTCATCACCGATGTTTGCCTTCCCGACGCTCTGGAGCCGGTCAGTCTGCCGGACATCATCAAAACCGCTAACGAGGCTGAACCGAACCTCCGACTGCTCGTTCGTCGGGTGGTGGCGGAACTTGGCGAGTAGTTTTTGAGTGGCCAAAATATCTAAAATCAAGTGCTGCGATTTGGGGCATTTTAGACCCAAAACTCGCGTTCACCGATTGACATAACAGAAATTCCAATAGTACTTTGCCACGAGTTTTAATGATTTAGGTTCGTTTGGCAGAATCGATCCCATTTCGGAATTAAATTATATAACTCAAAAGATATTAATAATATAATTATATTTACGGTGAGCGCTGAATCACTCCCGATTTTTGTGTGTGGTCATGTCAGGCAGATCATCCCGCATTTGGCCTTTTGTTGGCCGTGGGATCTTATCACGACCGCTCAGCTCCTCCATTCACTCGAATCGTCTGCCCAGTGATGAAACGGGCCGACGGGCTCGCCAGCCACACCGCTGTTTCAGCCACATCTTCGGGTAATCCCCACACACCCAGCGGCGTTTCACTTCGCACCCTCTCTTGCCACACTTCTGATGCTGTTTCACCCCAGGCTGTCCGAATCCAGCCGGGTGCGATGCAGTTCACCCGCACCTCGGGAGCAAGGCTCAAGGCCAAACTCCTGGTGAAACAAGTCACTGCACCCTTGATCGCTGCGAAGAGTTGGCCGCTGTAGCCCTCCATCCCTGTCTCGGCTTGATCCCAACCGATGGTGAGGATGCAACCGCGACCACATGCCTTCATCCGCGCTCCAATGTCGCGCGACAGCCGCATCGTGGCCTTGAGGTCCAGAGCAAGCAACGCTTCGAGCTTCTCATCGAATGACCACTTCGCGGCGGGACCAGTGAGAACGTCGGCACCGGCATTACAGATCAGAACATCGAGCCCGCCGGAATTCGCCCAGGTTTCGGCAGCGAGACGATCGACTTCTCGTGAATCATTCAGGTCCGCCTGATGAGCAGATACTCCTATCCCAAACGGATGGCTGATTTCGCGGCATGCCGCGACCGTTTCCTCAATGCGAGCCGCAGACCGACCGTGGACAAGTACCCCTGCCCCTGCCTGGGCATAAGCCAACGCAATAGCCCGACCGATGCCACTGCTCGAACCTGTCACAAGCGTGCGTAACCCCTCAAGCACACCTGGCGAATCAAACGGCTTGGCATATTTGACGACCGAGGCCCGATCCAACTCGGGCAGCGAAGACAGTAACTCCCGCACGGTCTTCCCAGAAGTCGGATGAATAGCACCAGCAGCAATTTCCGCCAGTGGTACGAGAACGAACGCCCGCTGGTGCATCCGCGGATGCGGAAGGATCAGATCGGGAGTGTCGATGATGCGGTCGGCATCGAGAAGCAGGTCGAGGTCGAGTGTGCGAGGTGCATTGGTTTCGGATCGTGTTCTGCCAAACTGTCGTTCGATGTGAAGAAGGAGTTTCAGTAACTCTTCTGGAG
>DASZJS010000531.1:0-5458 GCA_035947935.1 Gemmata sp.
CCAGGATAAGGTTCTTCGCGTAGCCTCGAATTAAGCCACATGCTCCACCGCTTGTGTGAGCCCCCGTCAATTCCTTTGAGTTTCAGCCTTGCGACCATACTCCCCAGGCGGAGTACTTAGCACTTTTGCTTCGGCAGTAAATCCATATCTAATCTACTACCCAGTACTCAACGTTTAGGGCTAGGACTACCGGGGTATCTAATCCCGTTTGCTCCCCTAGCTTTCGCGCCTCAGCGTCAGAAGAGGGCCAGCGAGCCGCCTTCGCCACCGGAGTTCCTGTGAATATCAACGCATTTCACCGCTCCACTCACAGTTCCGCTCGCCCCTACCTCCCTCGAGGCCGTCAGTATCTGAGGCAGTTCCACGGTTGAGCCGTGGGATTTCACCCCAGACTTGGCAGCCCGCCTACGCGCCCTTTAAGCCCAGTGATTCCGAACAACGTTCGCACGGTTCGTCTTACCGCGGCTGCTGGCACGAACTTAGCCCGTGCTTCCTCCAGGGATAGATCAAGGTTTTACCCTTTTCTCCCCCTCGACAGTGCTTTACAACCCGAAGGCCTTCATCGCACACGCGGCGTCGCTCGGTCAAGCTTGCGCTCATTGCCGAAGATCCTCGACTGCAGCCACCCGTAGGTGTCTCGCCAGTGTCTCAGTGCGAGTGGCGCGGGTCGTGCTCTCACACCCGCTAGACATCTTTGCCTTGGTGAGCCATTACCTCACCAACTAGCTAATATCACATGGGCCCCTCCAAGGGCGATAAATCTTTGGTCTCACGACATCATCCGGTATTACCCACCATCTCTGATGGCTATCCCGAACCCTAGGGTAGGTACCCATGCCTTACTGCCCCTTACGCCGGTTCCCCCATTGCTGGGATTCCCCCGACTTGCATGCCTAATCCACGCCGCCAACGTTCGTTCTGAGCCAGGATCAAACCCTTCAACAGTTTATTAAAATCCACCATTAGGCGGATTCTGTCGGAGTTCAATCTGCCGTTGTTCGTTATGACTCAAAAGTCTTGGCCGGTCCAGCCTCCGGCAACCCCACCACTTGCGTGTTGGATTTGCCTTTGGCCGACTTGGGCCAGGGTTTGGGTCACGCCGAACTCCGGCGTATACCCACACCCAATAAAAGGCTATCTGCTACCAACTTGTCAAAGATCAAGCTTGCTTCGATTACTTGCCTGGCCTGTTAGGGTCGCGGCTTTCACCGTTGCGATACCGCTGCAGTGCAGTGGTAGGGGAAATATTAGGAAGGGGTGGAGGAAGTGTCAACCCGCCGGACAAAAAAATGGGGAAAAGAGTCCTAACCCCCCGATGACTCTCTGGTGGCATTTTGATTGAGGTGCTTTGCCACCGGCCGATCCGTCAAGCCCACTGGTTGGGGGGGCAAACGGATATTACAACGAGTCTGGGGGATGTACGTATCCCGGTCAAGTACAAAGTCTTCCCTTCGCGGATTTTTCGTCATGGCCACACCGAATGCCTTGATCCTCCGCGCTCCCGGAACCAACTGCGACCACGAGGTCCAGACCGCCTTCGAGATGGTTGGTGGCCGCGGTACGCGGATGCACCTCAATGCGCTTCGTGAGAATCCCCGCCAACTCCGCAACTACCAGATTCTCGTGCTCCCGGGTGGGTTCTCTTATGGGGATGACATCGCCGCGGGGAAAGTGCAAGCGCTCTACATGCAGCACTTCCTCAGCGATGCCCTGCGCCAGTTCCGCGACGATGATCGCGAAAAACTGATTCTCGGTATCTGCAATGGCTTTCAAGCAATGCTAAAAGCTGGCTTGCTGGTGCAGCCCGATGAAGATGGCCCCCTTGCCACTCTCGCGAACAACGACTCCGGACGCTATGAGGACCGCTGGGTTTACTTACAAGCCACACCGGGGAAATGCCCCTTTCTCAAGGGAATCAACCGCATTCATGTCCCGATCGGGCACGGAGAAGGGAAATTCGTCTGCCGTAAGGAGTGGATCGCCCGCGGACTGGATCAGGCCGGGCAGGTCGTCTTGCGCTATGTCGATGCTCACGGAAACCGCGGCGGTTTCCCCATTAACCCCAATGGCTCACAAGATGACATTGCCGGCATCTGCGATGTCACTGGCCGGGCGCTGGGCCTCATGCCACACCCCGACCGCCACCTTTTCCCAACACAGCATCCGCAATGGACCCGCCACGGATTGAAGGAAGAAGGCGAAGGGTTGCAGATCTTCCGGAACGCGGTTGAGTTCTTCAAAAAGGATTAGTTCTTTGAACAGTGTTCAGTGTTCAGTTTTCAGTGTTCAGCGAAGCCACTGAAACCACGCATGCCGAACCGAAGGATTTACTGAAAACTGAACACTGAACACTGGACACTCATTTATCCTTCTTCTTTTCCTTCACAACCCAGTAGTGCAACGTGTATTCGTCGCCGTCTGCTCCCGTGATGACTTCCGTCTTGTCCGGCTTCCAGTCGCCGAGGCTGAAGCGGTGAGAGACAATTCGCGTGCCGGGCTTAAGTACCTTTTGAAGCAGGGGAAGCATGCGTGCGCCAAGATCGTCGCCAATGTAGAGCAAAACCACAGTCGCTTCCGAAAGGTCCGCCATGTCCTTTTCGTTCAGAATGTCGCCTTCGCGAATGACAACCTTATCGGCCACGCCTTCGGCTACGACCTTCTCCTTGGCGATCTTGACCATTTTCGGATCGATGTCGATGCCGATTCCCTTCTTGGCACCGAACTTCTTGATGGGACGAATCAGCATGACAGCATCGCCGCAACCCGGATCGTAGACGACAGCTTCCTTGCTGATTTTGGCCATCTCCGACATCTTGTCGACGATATCGTCGGGCGTCGGAACCCAACGCACAACGATCTTGTCGGTCTTGTCGTTCTTGACTCGCATATCGACCGTGACCGTTTCACCTGCCTTGAAATCCACCTCAATCGTGCGGGTGATTTTGGTGTAGTTGTTGGGTTCGATCAGAGCTTCAAGCTTGTAGGTGTAGGTCTTGGTTGGATCGAGTGGTGGAGTCGTGAACGTCCGTTCCGTTCCCTTGCTTTTGGTAGGCTTGCCTTCGATGGTCAGGATCGTTTCCTTGTATTTTTCATCCGGCAGAAGGACTTTGACTGTCGCTGGCTTTCCGTCCTGAGCGTTCGCCACCCCAATGAGACCGAACAGGGTGGCGAGAACGAGGCTCATCATGCGCATGGTGCATTTCCCTGAAATGATGCAGCGCGGGAAGGGGGCGCTGCAAAAGTGTGTGGATGGAGGTTAATTGTTGCAAGGAATGGGTATATCCGGCAACGAAAATGCGGCGATGTTACCAAGTTCAAAGCGACGACGGAACTCTGGCGAGTTCCGTCGCAGTGAGAATATCTGACTTAAGACGACGTATTCGCGACAACAGTCCAGCAGACTGCAGTCATCCCGCCTCAGCCTGCTCAGTCCTGACGATGAAGATAAAGCCACCGGGCCGTTTCCTGACATTTGTCCGCTTTCTTGGAATCTCCTTGTTGGCGATACAGTTCCGCGAGCCCGGTGTGGATCGTATTGCGGTAAGGTTGAATCGCGAGAGCATGTTGGAAGGTCGGAAGTGCCATTTCCAGTTCATTTTGCTTGAGATAGCACATCCCGAGAAGTCGCCAATCCTCGGCAATCCGTCGCAAGCGAATCAATTCCTCTAACGACTTGATCGCCGCGGGGTATTTACGAGCCCGATAGTCGTAGTTGGCGAGAAAGGCAAGCGCCTGTGTGCGCACGTTAGGGGAAGCATGTTGCTCGAGTATCTGCTTGGCAAGCAGGGTGGCACGTGAGGGATCAGTCTCCGAATAAAGTTCGACCAGCCCGAGAGTAGTCTCGGGATCGCGAAGTCCTGCTTTCGATGCCGCCTCCAACAGTTCGGTGGCACGCCCTCGGAAATCTTTGGCAAAGGTGCTGTACTCTGCGTTTCGCGACACCCCCAGATAGGCAAGCCCCAGGTTGCGCTGGCGATCCGGAGGTTTCAGTTGAGTGATATCGTCAGCCGTCACAAGTTCGGGAACTTGTCCCGACCGTATCGCCGGTTTGGTGCCGTGACGACCGATGCGGTGGTGCGTGAAGGCAAGATGCGGGATTTCCGTGTCACCACGAGGCATGTGACACGCAACGCAGTTGTCCTTCTCCTTCTTGAGTCGCACACCAAGCTCCAATTTACATGGTTGGCTGGTATGGCAACTCACGCACTTTTCCCGATAGAAGGCCGATTTGTCCTTCAAATCCTCGCTCTGGTGCGGGTCGTGGCAACTCACACACGTCAAACTCGTTGACTTCTGGTAACACGCACTCTGACGCAACTGCTCAACGTGCCCTACCACAGTCATCCGATCCTCACCACCCGCAAACTGATAGCGAATCCGGTAGTCGCTCAAGGGCCGACCCGGACGAAATTCGTGTGGTTCGCGTCCGCGAACAGCAACCATCGAAGTGTTACTGAGATGGCATGCCGCACAGATGGATTCCTGGAGCGAACGAGACAACTTGGCGGGATGAACGATGGTCAGGTCCGTTTCACCCGGGGGAAGCTTTCTGGTGTGGTGAAGATCCTGGTGGAGCGACCCGGGACCGTGACAATTCTCGCAACCAATCGCCTTCTCCTGGAACTTCAGACGATGAAATGCGCCATCCACCTCCTCCGCACGTCCCGCATGACAGGCGAGACACTCGAGCGCCACCGGGCGTTCAAAGCTCCAGTGCTGAGGAGTGTCATATCCCGGGGACATGTCCCACTTCTGTTTCGAGGTGTACCACGTGATGGGTGACTCGTGCAAAAAACCTTCCACCTCTGCAATGTAACTCCGACAAAAATGTCCTGAGCCGACGAGATATCGGATTGGCTGATCGACTCGGGCGATTTCCTTGCCCTCCGCAGTCCGCAGCACTTCCTCGTGGTGAAGTTGACCATCCTTGCGATACACCCGGTACGATCGGCCAGAAGCTGCGTGATCGAATGACCCGTCCGGCGGTTCGGCTTTGGGATCCAGGTCGGAAAGGGCCTGGCTATGGGGGGTGCGTAGGTACGACTTGTGGTTGTTCGGGTGGCAAACAGCACAAGCCGTCGAACCGATGTATTGAGCCTCTGGGCCGACGTTGAGAAGACGGCTCTCCGAGTAGGGAGGAATTGGTAACAAGGAAGGAAGAGACGTGATTCTATCCGGAACTGACTGATGATCGCTCGACCACCCCACCCACGCCGCAAAGGCAATCCCCATTCCGAATAACGACACGATGAGCAAGAGCCCTCCGCGGTGGATTCCAGACTGATTGCTCATGAAAGACACGACTTTCCTGAGAATGCAACCTGCCACGGAAAACCAAACCCGGCACCACAATATCCGCGACATGAAGACATAAGCTCTACACAACAAGATAGCGTCGTTGGATATGTCATACCAGTCATTGGAAGCAACAACCCGCTTCATGAGATGGCGAGCAGGA
>DASZJS010000532.1:0-7696 GCA_035947935.1 Gemmata sp.
GGGTTGAAGAAGCCAAAGCCAATCTCCGAGCGGCTGAGATGGCCCTCAAAGACGCCAAGGAGCGGGCAAGACCATACCTCGACAGCGAGATAATTCGCAAGGGCAAGGAGGCAGCACCGCATGTGCGAGCGGTGAGGAGCGGCCGGCCTGTCACCTATGGCGGCGGGATGCCGATGAGTCCCCACGAATACGCGGCTCATGAGCAGGCCTATGACCAGTATGTGGCGATGATGGACGGCCAGACTCCAGACCCGGCAATCTACGCCGCTGAAACCCAGGCCCTCGAAGCCGCGAAGGCCGCTCTCGAAGCTGCCGAGGCCGAGGCTGACACAGAGGCACTCACGGTAGTTTGACATGTGGCCAGCGCCCTCGACATCACCGACATCCTTTTGTACTGCCTACCAGCAGCGTCAGCAGGTTCGTCAGCGTCCGGCCAACGTCCGGAAGACGGGAGCCCTCCCGTTCTTTGATCGACCCGTCACGATTACGCTGCCATCGGATGACAAACCCGCCAAGTCATCGACGCACAAAGCCTCTCGCCCGAGGCTGTCCGCTGGTACCACGATCCTGGGTGTAGCTTCCCGTGTCGGGGTCTGGCACTCACCTGCTCAGACCGACAGCGGAATTAGTTTCCGAGTGTCCTACGATCCGGGTGCGTTCGATAAATGCCTGACCCGCGTTCGCAATCGCAAGCGACGAATCAATCTTTGCATCGGCCATCAGACAGACACCGTGTACGCATCGACTGCCGACCAATCGCTTCGCGTGTGGATGGAGGGGCCGGAGTTACGGTTCCGCGTGCTGCCCGTCACAAGCCGTTCTCGCTCACTCATCGCCCGTATTCATCGCGACGACGATTTGCGACAGGTCTCTATCGGATGCAGATTCCTCTACGCAACGAAAGATCCTTACTTGGATGACCCGGCAGGCACACCAGACGATCCGATCATTGCTTCCATTGTTGAGGTAGACGTTTACGAGATATCTTTAGTGACCCGCGGGGCGAACCCACGGACCTGGGTACGTTTCGAGTGACTTTTTACGGAGGGTGTGACGATGTTTTTCCAATCGGTGAAGTGTGGTGGTCGAACCCATCGCGGTATCGGCATGGACGATATCGCCTTGATCGAGTTGTTAGGCGGGAAGACATCCGCACCTCGCGATGTTATCGAGCGGTTGGACGATGCGGGATACATCGACTTGGTGAATCGCGGCGGACGGACATCATGGGCACTGACAGCCAGTGGGCGACGAAGGGCGGAAGCCCTCAAGCCCTTTGAGGCGCAGTTGCGTCAGCACTATTCCACCACGCACACCGCTGGCGGTTGCACCTTGCAGTGTGTTTCGAGACCTTCGTTCACGATGGCCCCCAAATCACGCCGTCTGTCCTGACCGATACCCGAGCCGCGAGTCCGCAGACGATTGGGTTACCACAGTCGTCTCTGCCGATCCCCTGTTGCTGGCATCGGTGCAGGGCTCCCGACTGTGCGAGTCAGTCCGGCTCGTTCATCTTCCTCGAACCACATCAGAGTCAGCAAAATGTTCCACACGTCTCGCCAAGAAGCCGAAGACCAACAGCAGCGACAGATGTACTTGTTGCTTCGCGAACAAAGGCGTCAGGATGCGGAACGACAACGAAAACAACGTGAAGCGGATGCTGTCCAACAGCAAGAGCTACAGAGGCGAAAGCAACAACTCAGAATCAATGCGATAGTGCTGGCTGTGGGCATCGTCGCCGGGGTTATCCTCAGTTGGGTGATACGCTCCCTCCTCTTCTGATCGATGTGGGCTATGCTGGACATGCGCACCCATCCGCATTGCACCTCTGGATTGCCCGCATGACCGCCGTTCAGGCCGACGAGATTACCGAGCGTGTTGAGTCCTGCTGGTTCTGGGCGCTGAAGTTGGCCAACGGGTTCACTCGCAAATTTCCCCACCTCGCGGACGAGATCGAGAGCGAATCGATTTACGCCCTGTTCCGCGCAGCACAGGCTTTCGACCCCGACCGCGGCCCGAAACTCACGACCCTGGTTGCCGTCTCGGTTCGCCGATCGGTCCACAGTTACATCGAGCGGGAACGGAGAAGGCATCCGGATCGATTCCAGTCCGTTCGACACATGGACACTGAAGGCGAGCCGATCGACCCCTTTCGCGGCCTCGCGGCTCGGGAGAACCCCGATTCCCTCGAACTGGCCGAACTCATCGCGATCAGTCAAGGCGCTGCGGATCCGGTTGATTGGGAATTGCTCATTCGTATCGACCGCGACAATGAGAAACCGTCAGTCATCGCGCGAGAGTTGGGAGTCAGTCGGGAACGTGTACGGCAACGGCGGAAGCGAGGGGCGACCGAAGCGAGGTTGGCAATTCTGGCGAGAGGGTGATGAGTCAATCTACAAATACATCCAGACCCGGCACGCACCATAGCCGGGCTGGAGTAGCCCCGTTTGGGGTAGGGCAAGCTTTGCGCCACTTCATTGAGCAGCCGTACCTTCCGCCCACGGAATGGCGTTTGGCGACAGAGATATGCCAAGTTGCACACTCGGTGTCAAGGATGTGGTTTCTAGAATCCGACCGTCGCACCGATCAAGAGTTGAGGGGTAAACGAAAACTCCCCGGGTTGCAGACCGTCCCGAGGAGGTGGTTGTCTGACCAGATCGGACCGATTGACCTGGC
Organism: Gemmata sp.; assembly: GCA_035947935.1. Classification (GTDB taxonomy): domain Bacteria; phylum Planctomycetota; class Planctomycetia; order Gemmatales; family Gemmataceae; genus Gemmata. The sequence continues at coordinate 2,674 of DASZJS010000532.1, forward strand.
CAGACGACCAGGCGACACGATCGCCCACTCCAGCGTACCGTGTGGATATTCGAGCGCAAGGGGATCGACGATGTTGACCAGATTGCGAAACTGGCTGAGATCAGGCTTTGGGTTTGGGGTCAAGGAGGGTGGGGTTCCTCCTTATCTCTTCTTGAAGATAGTCCCCGATGTCGTCAGCAACGCGGTAGTCGCGGCCTCTGAATCCAGCCCGCTCCGCATTCATGGAGATGACCCCGGGGACAAGAACCAGAATCTTCTTACCGATCAACAGTCGCACCGAGATGCCATCCAATGGAAGATTGACGGCAGACCTTTTTTCGCTGTCGAATTTCCGAAGGATGGTACGTTCATCGTCTGTGAGAGTTTCGATCAACTTTTCGATCTGCTTGCGAGTCCGGGCTATGGCCTGTTTATCGCGAAAGACCTGACCCAGCTTGAGCGACAAGACAACAACAAGCTTTGCTGCGACCAGACTTGCAGAAATGAGCCACGCCACGCCGATCCACTCGCGATGAGTAGCAATGAGATTTGCGACACCCAAATTGCTAAGTAACCATTGAGGCCCCCACAAGGCAACTGTGAGAGCAAAGAACGCTGTGAGAGCAGGGGTCCATCCGCTCTTAAGGAAGGCAATGATTGGGGCTAACCACGTTTCCATACCCCGCGATTGTCTGCGCCATGGTCCCCGAGTCAATCACTTCTTCCAAAACCGCCCCGTCCTTGCCCGATCTGCGCTTCGGGTGGCTTTCCGGTCGTCTGAAAGGGCGTTTGGCGCGTCCCTGAAGGCCAAGCGCATTGGGGGAGGGGAAATAAAGAAACCCGCCAAGCGATGCCGGACGGGTTGTTGTTTGAAAAGCAGAATGGGTAAGGTTACTGATTAGCTATCGCCTTCTTGCTTTGCCACCTGCTTGGCGATCCGAAAACCGTTGATGTTGTATTTTGCAAATGTGACGATCTGGTGTGCAAATGACTTGGGACGTCGCGAATCGAAATCCCAAGTAAGTACCTTGATCTTCAGAGTTGGATGGATCTCAATCTTTGCATTATCTGGGGCTTCAACAATACAAGATATTTCTGAATTAGCCTTGTACTCTTTTGGGCATTCCCGAGGACCATATGAAAGCACCCCGTCTCCCTGATCGGCTTCAAAAGAGAAATGGATAAGTCCAGTCGGATCGTCCTTAAAAGTCAGTTGATACACAGTAAATTCTTTCATTGTCTTCTCTGTTCGGGAATTGAAGTTTCTGGGTTATTAACTTGGAAATCCACCTATCATCCGGTGATCGAGTGAGGCACGGGGCGCAGTTCGGTCTTCATGGCTCGTCCACTATGGAGGAAGAAAAGCTTCCCTCATTTCAGCAATGAGGGATTCTAAACAATCGGTTGGCATTAGAATGTTTTCGTTAAGCCAATCCGGAATAACCCAAAAAACTCCATTAGCGATTAGTGCTTCCAAAGCTGATAGAGAAGGAAGTGGTGAGAATGGCACACCCTGACCAGGAGGATGCTTAAAGGCAAAAACACCTTTTCTATAGAACGTAATGCGACCTCCAGAGGGGAGATTCACCATCCCGTGTTTGATGGGCGATCCCCATTCACGCATGTCGAAAAAGCTCACTTCTTCTCCTTCCCAGGTTTCTTCTTCGCCGCGGGCTTCTCTTCCTCGCCCTTCATGTCCTCACAATCGGCGAAGGCAGTGCAGTCCACTCCGAGCGCCCGGGAGAGTTGCAGAACGGCGGGGTATGAAGGGGTTCGCCTGCCCATGCCGTAATTGTGAATGCTCCCAAAGGTCAAGCCACTCAGTTCGGCAAGCTTTGTTTCGCTGAATCCTTTCGCATCGCGCAGTTCACGTAGTTTCTCGGCAAAGGTCATCGGCTCCCCTCGCGGGTTCAAATTGCATTTCCGAACATCATAGTGCCTATAGGCATCAGTGCCAATAGGAATTAATTCCGAAAGGGGTCTATTGACACCGGGTTCAATTGGCACTAATATCTCGCAAGGTTCAATTGGCACTAATGGGAATGACGAAATGTTGAAGCTCAAGACGATGAACCGCATTCAGGTTGGAATCGCCCTGGTGTCCAGCCTTGTGACCTTCGCGGTGTGCATCGCGGCTGCGGTGACTGCTTACCCCGCCCTGGTTGCAATCTGCCCGATGTTCGGCCTGGGCTCGTTCATCGCGTGGCAACTGTGTGACTGACCCGATCACTGGCCGGTGAACCCAGCAGCGAACGGGTATAGCTCGCGGGGATGGGACTGACCTACCAGTCATCCGGGACGACGCCCCTCAACTCCGATCTGGCAGGCTGGAAAGACAGCCACCCCTTTCAACTCGGAGAACCCCACATGGCCGCGAAGACTCCCAAAGCCAAAGTCCGGAAGCAAGACGGAAAAGCGTCCAGGCTGGAAGGCATTCTCCGACAACTCGGCACGGTACTCGCCATACTCCGCGACCTGCGCGAGATCGCCGAGAAAGAGGACTGCGTTCACCTTCGTAACCTGGAGGATAGCTCCGACCTCATCCGCGATGTGTTTTGCAACATGGCCCTTGAGTATGTGGAAGTGGGTGGATGGAGTACCTTCCGTGGGGGATGAGAAGTGAGCCCGCCCCAACCGCAAACCCTGCCCACCCGTTGCGGTGGGCTTTGTAGTTTGCACCCCTGACGATGAGCGCAACGCAGACCATCAACAGCGCCTCTGAGATCAGGCTCCGAGCGGAACGGCGGTTGGGGGAGTTGTTGAGGGAGACGCCGAAAGCGAAAGGTACTGAGCATGGCGGAAGAAGCAAAAAAGATGGTTCCAGAAAAGAACCATCAAACCCAACTCCCACCCTCGCCGACTCCGGCATCTCCAAGAAGCTCTCCAGCCGGGCGCGAACCCTCGCCCCTGCCATCGGCGGGGGCTTTGTCGTTGGTGGGTTCCGAGTCTGACGCCCGTTGACGCCCGCTCAGAGAGGCAAGTAGGGGTAACTGGCGTCAGGAGAAATGCAGAAACCCCCTTATTTTAGGGGGTTTTGATGTTCCTTTTGCTTTACGAAAGCTTTGCTCTACCGCTGAGCTAAGGCGGCAAATCATTTGAATTCAAGCCCTTTCGCCTTTCAATTCCTTGGGTGTCAGTCTACTACACCCTTGACACCCGAAACAATACTCTTACTCGTCTGAAAGCAGTCGTGGCGTGGTTAGAGTCCCGACTGTTTCAACGACAACTGTTTCTGACGAACGGCAGTCATCTCCAAGAGCGATTCTATCGCCGGCGGGTTCGCGAACAAGCCCAGCAAACCCCATCAAGAATTCCCCCTGTTTCCCCATGCAACGAAGCGATGGGCAAAGAAGATCAAGGGCCGGACGCACTGCTTTAGACCTTGGGACGATCCACAGGGTAAACTTCAGAATTACCGCGCCTTCGCCGCCGGGAAACACAAACTAACGGGCATTAGCAAGTCCATTCCGTCTAGTATTTTCAGGATGGCCCGGATTTCGGGGCTTCGGCGATCGTCGCCCGCACTTCGATCCAGAGAGCGTCCCAATCGGCTCGTTCCTTCGAACTCATTTCGATTCTTGCCTCAGTCGGCCGCAATCTGGAAAAGTCTTTGTCCTTCAACCAGTGGGACAGCGCATCGGTCGCAGCCTTCCGCTCTGTTATATTCGGCGAGATGGCCTGCTTTTTGTGATGAACCAATTCTGCTCGTAGCCAGGCGAGTGCTTTGGTACGCAAGGTGGTGCGCCCTTCTGCGTCCTCCGGGGAATCAGCCCCTTCTCCTCGGGCGGCCAGAGCGGCGAGGCAGGCGGCATCGTAGCGGTTGTTGGCGATTAGGTCGCTCGTGATTGCTGTGTCCGCGTTGAAGGCTCCATCATACAGTCGGACAGCCGCGGCGAACCGCTTTAAGAATCGCTGGCGGCACAGTGAAGCGAATTCACATGCCTCAGTCGGTGTGGTTGGTGCTGATTTGCCAACGAGTATGTCCGGGAGTCGCTTAAGAAGTGCTTGCATCCGCACAGCGCTAGCCAGATTATTGGCTGCTGCTGAGAACATGGGATCGAGTTTCAGGGCTTCCTCGTATTCGGCAATGGCCCGTTTCAGATCACCCGTGAAGTATTGGAACAGATATCCCAGGCTGTTGTGGGGGTGTGGATCGTTCCGGTCGAGTCGAATGGCCGCGCGAAATTCGGCCTCCGCCCCTGCCAAGTCTCCCTTCTGCCTTAGCAGCACACCCAGATGGAAATGTGGTTCTTTGAGGTTTGCATCGTATCGAATCGCCTGTCGATACTCCACTTCGGCCCCATCCTCGACTTTCTTGCGGTCCAACATGCGGCCCAAATTGCAGTGAGCAAGGGCATATCTCGGTTCCAGTTGGATGGTCTTGCGATACTCCGTTTCCGCACCATCCCAGTCCCCCTTTTTCTCCAATACCCACCCCAACCCGTTGTGAGAGTGGTAATAGGTTGAATCGAGGCGAAGGGCCTCCCGGTACTCCAACTCTGCAAGTCGCAGGTCATTTTTCCGGACTGCTAACCACGCCAAGAAGTTGTGGGGTATAGCAAGTTTCGGATCGAGTCGGATGGCCTCTCGGTACTTAATCTCCGCAGCTGCCAAGTTTCCCGATCGATCCAGAATCAACCCCAGGTTGTTGTGGGACAGAGCAGAGTTCGGGTCCAGTCGGATAGCCTCCAGGTATTCCTCCTCCGCACTGGACAGATTTCCCCTATTGTACAAAACCCAGCCCAGGTTGTGATGTGAGAGTGCATTATTTGGTTCGAGTCGAATGGCTTCCCGGTTCTGAGCCTCAGCCCCAGCAAGGTCACCCAGGTCAAGCAGGGCCGAACCGAGGTTGATACGTGCCCCCATGTTGGTTGGGTTGATGCCTAGCGCAACCTGGAACCACCGAACTCGCTGGTCAGCCCCTTCCCTGTGGTTGACTGGATAGGTCGATCCAAGCGACATGAGTAGACCCAGGTCGCCCGGTTGCCGCAGGATAGCCCTTTCAAGCAACTCTCGTCGCCGCTCCACTGGAATTATCCAGTTC
>DASZJS010000533.1:0-3729 GCA_035947935.1 Gemmata sp.
ATCCCAAGGCAACTGATGCGATACGGCGGATATTTACTCGAACGAACGGTTCGGATCTGATTGCGTTGCACGATGGGACTGAGGACTCAACCGCCCAACTGTTGTCGTACGCACCGGAGTGGCTCGACTATCCCGAACCCGGAGATAATCTCCTGGAACTTCCCTTGCGACAGACTCCCCTTAATCGCTTTCACAGAGCACTCTCCAGCGATGTCAATTGCAATGTCGTGCCCCTGAGCAATGTCAGCAATTACCTCCTCTGGCGGCAAAGTACGCGATCCCAATTCTTCTCGTTCAACTATGACGAGGATGCGAGCGGGCTGTATCAAATGCAACCCGATGTGTCGTTTCCGCAGGAAACCATGGCTGCCTCGGGGCGATACTTGACCTTTCAGGTGTTGAACCCGAGCCCCAAAGTGCGCGTGATGCTGACTGGGACAGCATCCTACCTTCCCGACAAGCACGATTTGCCGCCTGTGGAAGTGGTGGGGGATCGCCGCGTGAAGTTACCCCTGGTGGGGATGGGAGCGGCACGGGTGATGTCCGAACCCATCGCACTTCAGAGTCTCGGGACAAGCAAATATCTCGTCCTCGATCTGGGGCGCATGGGGGCCTTGCCGGACCCAAGTTTGCCCGCTGTGCATCGAGATCCGCGCGTGATTTCCCTTTACCTGCGCGATGTTTCCGTCCTGTCCGAGAGCGAGTATTCCGCTCTGGTGGCGCCGGAGTGCGTAAGAGCCTTTCCAGCGGACCTGGCTCAGAAACAACTGGAGTTTTCGGGTTGTTGGGAAGATGGGAGTGTCGATAAGCAGTCGTGGTTCCGTCTCTCGCAACCGCAAACACCCGCTCCTGTTGTTGTTGTGCGAGGGCGACTTCCCACGACAGTTTCCGACACGACCGTTCAAAACCAACTCGTTTTGAAATGGAATGGAGCCGAGATTGGGCGAAAGACGATTCAATCAAGTGAATTCGAATTTCGCGCTCCCGTGCCACCAGGTGTCGGACCCGGGAAGCTCGAACTTGAGTTCTCCGATGCTCGCAGGGTGAGTGCGCAACTCACATTCGTTGGCTTTGAACACTGAGCCAAAATTGCATCCGAGGAATGGATTCATGACTCCCCGGTTGAGCCTGATCGTCCCAGCGTATAACGAAGTGGCGACGATCCAGACAACATTGCGAGCAATTGGTCGTTATCTGGCACGGCGGGGGTTCGTCTACGAACTGATCGTCGCTGCGGACGGTACGGATGGCACTCGCGAAGCAGCCACGGCCCTGGCCGATGAATTGCCAGTGACGGTACTCGGAACTCCCCAGCGAGGAGGGAAAGGCCGTGGAGTTCGCCAAGGGATACTGATGGCCACGGGTGAGATTGTCGGTTTTCTGGATGCGGACTACAAGGTCGTCATCGACGAGATCGAGAAGATATTGCCCTGGTTCGAGCAGGGACAGGATGTGGTGATTGGTTCACGCGCTGCAGCTGGAGCAGAGATCCGCGTCCGCCAACCGTGGTATCGCCGGATCGGCTCGAAGGGCTTCGCGCTCATCATGCGACCGCTTATCGGATTGCGAAGTATCGCCGATACGCAATGCGGTTTCAAGTTCTTCCGGGCCGCGGTTGCCCGCGATCTGTTCTCACGCCAGCGGATCGATGGTTATATGTTCGATGTCGAGATACTCTCGATGGCCATTCGGGCTGGATATCGAGTGAAGGAAGTTGGGGTGAAGTGGCAGGATGATGGCGATACGCGACTGCAACTCGTGTCCGGAAACTGGAAGAATCTCAAGGATCTGTTCCGGATACGGTTTGGTCGTCGCCGAATCGGTGGGACTCCCTGCAAAGTCTGACGCGAGGAATACCCAATGACGCGGTCGAAATGGCCAAAGACGTTTCCGCCTCTGACCCCGGAGCAGCAGCGGATCAGCGACGACTTCATGAAACACTGGCACGAGGTGTTACCACGGAAATTCGGCGTGATCGATCGATTCAACCACTTGTACGCGACGCGAATCGCCCCGACCAACTTCCATCGTACCCTGGAAATCGGTGCGGGGGTTGGCGAACACATCGACTACGAGACACTGACCCCCGAGCAGGCGTCGGAGTACCACGCTCTTGAGCTACGCGAAAACATGAGCGCTGTCATCCGCGCACGCCACCCCGACATCCAGACGGTGACTGGGGATTGCCAGCAACGCCTTCCACACTCGGATGGGTACTTCGACCGTCTCCTCGCCATCCACGTCCTCGAACATCTCCCGAACCTCCCCGCTGCCGTTCGGGAGTTGTACCGTCTTTGCGACAGGACTCACGGTGTGTTTTCGGTTGTGATTCCCTGCGAGGGAGGGTTGGCTTACTCACTTGCGCGGCGAGTGTCCGCGCAGCGGATCTTCGAGAGGCGATACGGTCAGCCGTACAAGTGGTTCATCGAGAGAGAGCATGTGAACCAGCCCACCGAGATTCTCGCTGAGCTTCACCCATACTTCACAGTCACACATCGGCGTTTTTTTCCGTTCCGATTTATCCCTGCCGTGTGGTGCAATCTGGTCATTGGTCTGACCCTCAAACCCCGCGAACGGCCACTTGTCGAATTGCATGAGCCGATGGCAGCATGACTACTATTGCGCTCGTGTAGGAGAACCGCATGCGATACTTCGTCACCGGCGGGGCCGGGTTCATCGGCAGTAATCTCGTGGATCGGTTACTTGCCGATAACCATCACGTCACAGCGTTCGATAACCTCAGCACCGGGAGGCGGGAATTCCTCGCAGATGCTGTGAAGAATCCTCACTTCACTCTGATCGAGGGCGACTTACTCGATCTGCCCACCCTGAATAAGGCGATCGCTGGACACGATTTCGTATTCCATCTCGCAGCGAACGCCGACGTGCGGTTTGGAACGCACCACCCCGACAGGGACCTCAAGCAAAACACCATTGCCACATTCAACGTGCTGGAGGCGATGCGGACGAATGGAGTGAACCGCATCGGCTTCTCATCCACCGGCTCCGTCTACGGTGAGCCCGATGTGTTTCCAACCCCTGAAATCGCTCCCTTCCCGATCCAGACGAGCCTCTACGCCGCGAGTAAGGTGGCAGGCGAAAGTCTGATTTCCGCTTACGCAGCGGGTTTTGGATTCCAGGCGTATATCTTCCGCTTCGTCTCTATCCTCGGCGAGCGGTACACCCACGGGCACGTCTTCGATTTCTACTCCAAGTTGCTCGCCAATCCGCACGCGATTGAGGTGTTGGGGGATGGCAAACAGCGCAAATCGTATCTTTACGTACAGGATTGCATCGATGCCATTTTCACCGTCGTGGCAGAGGCGACTGCGCCCGTTACCGTGGTGAACCTGGGGGCCGACGAGTATTGCATGGTCGACGATTCGCTCGGCTGGATATGCGAACGACTCGGCTGGAGCCCGAAGCGGAACTATACCGGCGGCCTGCGTGGATGGATCGGCGATAGCCCGTTCATCTTTCTCGATACCGCGAAACTGAGGTCGTTTGGCTGGCGGCAGAAGGTGAGTATCCGCGATGCCGTGGTGCGAACTCTCGATTACCTCCGGGCAAATCACTGGGTTTTGGATGCGCGAAAAGCAGCATGAGGGCCGAACCATGCGGATTGCGGTATATGGATTGTGGCACCTTGGAAGCGTAACGGCCGCGTGCCTTGCCGAGACCGGGCACGATGTGGTTGGTCTGGATGCCGACGCGGCAACAATAGCAGGT
>DASZJS010000534.1:0-5800 GCA_035947935.1 Gemmata sp.
GTGAAGCCCTCTACTCCATCGTCCGGCGGGAAGGAGTCAGCGGGACTAAAGCCTGACAATCCAAAGATTTGCTGAATCGTGCGATTGTATTCGTCGCGGTTGAGTCGACGCATTGGGCGCGGTCGTTGAGCCGCTGCAAAAGCTTCGTGGGCCTGAATCTGACCCCGCAACCAGTCTTCGCTTTGGCGATACTCGGCTTCCGTCGGGCGATCTTTGCGATTCTTCGGTGGCATGTCGCGAGCGACGATCCGTTCCAGCACACTCTGCCAGGCGGCTGGATTCTTGTCGACAGTAGGATCGGTGAGCAGCGTCTCCATGTCGAAGCCGCCCTTGAGCGTCTTCTTGTCATGACATGAGATGCAGTGCTTCGTGGCGAACGGAGCCAGTTCCTTGACCGGTGCCAGTTTGGCAACTTTCTCGTCACCGCTCGTTCCGACGTTAACCGTCCCCAACCCAACTAGGGCGAGGCTGAAGACCAACAAACATTGCCACATAAACGCCGAAGAGTTATACCACCCTGCCCATCTTGAGGCGCGAGGAGCGGAGTAATCCAATAAGTTTTGCCTGTGGCCATGTGCAATCATTGCTACCAAAATTCGCATCGTCTTACTCTCTCATGATCGTCGAGACAGCGCCGCACAGCGTCCCTGCATTTTCCCTTCGTTACCCCCAGTTGGGAAGAGGAGAGAGCTAATCTTTCCCAGATGGATGCCAACTTCGGACACTATTTCGACACCTGGAAAAAGACTTACGGGTGCGAGTGGCAACTAATCGACCCGAATGCACCGTCGCTTTCGCTCGGTATAAGTCTTGTTCATCCGTCAACAGCTCAGTCCCCTTGCTCGATGCGTGAGAGGAACGAACTCCACCTCGTATATCGCAGCGACTCCGAAAAACCCGACAGGCGAGAAGTAAAAAAGTTATAATGTGGGTACGAAGCTAGCAGTGAGCCGGTTGGCTTGTGGCGACAGTTCTGCCGCCCCGCTGCGTATTCGCCCACTCTGGGCGAAGGAGATGCCTGAATGAACTCGCAGAAAACAGAGCGTCTCCGACCCGAGGCCATCACCCCCCGGGGGACAGGCTATGGTCGGCTGTCGGCCTCGCAGGCGCGGCGTGTTGACGAAACCTGCGATGGCTTCGAGAAAGCCTGGCGCTCTGGCGAGAGTCCTACCATAGAACCCCTGGTCGTCATGCTGGTAGGAGCCGAACGACTTGTCTTGGTGCGCGAATTGATCCTTCTGGACGTTGCCTACCGCCAGCGGATTGGCCAATGGCCGCAGGCCAACGACTATGTAAAACGCTTTCCCGAACTGGATGCCGCCTGGCTGGCGCGCATCATGCCCGGACCCATAACATTCCCCATATCTCCATCCGCAAGACAGACACCCCAGGTTCCCGGCTTCGAGATCGTTCGCGAGTTGGGGCGGGGCGGAATGGGAGTTGTTTACCTCGCTCGCCAGACCGGGTTGAATCGCCTGGTGGCCCTCAAAATGATCCTCCCCGGCGCTAGCGCAACACCCGAGGAAAGACTGCGCTTGCAACGCGAGGCAGAGGCCATCGCCCGGCTCCAACATCCAAACGTGGTGCAGATCTTCCAGGTGGGCGAAACGGAAGGCCGACTTTTCCTGGCGCTGGAATACGTCAATGGGGGCAGCCTCAGCGCACATCTAGCTGGCAAGCCACTCGCTGCTCGTGCCGCTGCGACTCTGGTGGAGACATTGGCCCTCGCTATCGAGCATGCTCATGAGCATGGAATCATCCATCGCGATCTGAAGCCAGCCAATGTGCTGCTGATAAAAGATAATCTCACTCATGAACGCAAAGACGCAAAGAATGCAGAAGAAATCAACGAGACAAAGCAGGGTGCCAGCGACTCCAATTCTTCCATTGCGCCATTGCCCCATTGCGTGAAACCTTCTTCTCTCACCCCCAAGATCACCGACTTCGGCTTGGCAAAGCTCGTACAAGACAACGCTGGTCTGACCGGGCCAAACGACATGCTCGGCACACCTAGTTACATGGCACCGGAACAGGTGTTCGGCGATGCCAAGGCCATTGGCCCCGCAGTGGACATCTACGGACTGGGTGCGATCCTGTATGAATCGCTGACGGGCCGACCGCCGTTTCTGGCCGATTCGCTTTGGGCCACGTTGCGGCAAGTCCAGCACGAAGAACCGGTCTCGCCATCGCGATTGCAGACACAGACGCCACACGATTTAGCAACAATCTGTCTGAAATGTCTGGAGAAGAAACCCCGCCAACGATACGCCCGGGCTGGCGATCTGGCTGCTGACCTGCGCCGATTTCTCAACCGGGAGCCGATCCACGCTCGCCCGCCTGGCACGGTGGAGCGCCTGGTCAAGTGGGCAAGGCGAAAACCGACCATCGCCACCCTGCTGGCAATATTGTTTGTCGTCAGCGTGCTGGGCTTTGCCGGCATTCTGTGGCAGTGGTGGCGGGCCGAAGGAGAAGTAACGACGGCACTCAAAGCCCAGGAGAAGGCCGAACGTCAGGAGTCCATGGCCCAGCGTGCCCAGGAAGAGGCAGAATCCCAGCTGCATTTCAACCGCCTGGCTCTGGCCCTGCATGAATTCGAGGCATTCCGCGTGGGTCAGGCAAACGAGATCCTTGCGCGGTGCCCGCCTGAACGGCGCGATTGGGAATGGCGCTACCTCAACCGCCAATGCCATCGTGCTCTGTTCCATTTGACTGGCTTCACCTCTCAGATCCAGGCTTTGGCGTACAGTCCTGACGGTCAGTATGTTGCCGCAGGCTGTGGCGATTGGAATGGTACGAAGCCCGGCGAGGTGCTGATCTGGGATCTCTGCGGCCCTTCGGGGTCCGAGAACCAGCCGATCAGGGACAGGAACCATGCGGGGCCAGTCTATGCCTTAGCCTTCCACCCCGACGGCAGGCGCCTGGCCTGCGCGGGATCGGGTCCCACTATCCGCATCTGGGAGTGGGCACCTCGCCGCACGGAGGAATCGATCGTTCAAGTATTTCGCGTCTCCGCTCGAAACGTGTCATCGCTGGATTTCAGTCCATGCGGCAAATGGCTCTCCGTCGGTTGCGGCGATGGGGCCGTGCGACTCCTGGACACGACCACGGGACAGGTGCGGTATACGTTAACAGGGCATACGGATGACATCTTCTCGTTGAAATTCAGTCCGGACGGCCGGTATTTGGCCTCGGGATCGCGAGATGGTACGGCTCGAGTCTGGGAGATTGCTTGCCTCGAACAGAACGCTGAACCTTTCCGGATCTTCATCAGCAAAAACGACATCCGCTCGGTCGCCTTTCACCCAAAAGGCCGATTCCTGGCCGTGGCCAACTGGAGTGGAAACATCAAACAGTTCGACCTGTCGAAGCCGGACGGTGATCCGATTGGGTGGCAGATGCGAAGTGGCTCGGTGTTCGACTTGGCGTTCAGCCCCGATGGCAGTGGCTTGGCGTGGTGTGGCAGTCAGGGACCAGTCGAAATTTGCGATTCCCGTAGCGGACTGACGCGGGTCGCATTTCGCGGCCACGACGGTTCGGTGAGGCGGGTGGCCTTCAGTCCCGATGGCAGGCGTCTTGCTACCGGGGGTAATCTCGACCGCAGTGTCTGTGTCTGGGATGTAACTGCGACTGCAGAACCGCGCACGAAAGGGTGGAGTGGATCCGCCGCGATTGTCGGCATGGCTTTCAGTCCCGATGGCGCGCAGATAGCTCTGGCCGGCGGCGAGAATCGCTCGGTCCGCGACACAGCAGAAAAAAGCATTCGACTATGGGATCTGGAACGCGACAACCTGCGCAAGTTCTTACCGGAGTTGCCGACATTCTTCACCAGCGTGGCATTTCATCCGGACGGTCGGCACCTCGCAGCCGGCGGCGAGAACCACATCACCACGATCTGGAATGTTGCCACAGGTGAGATTCACCACACCTTGAAGGGGCATACTGGCCGCGTGACCGCCGTTGCTTACCGCAATGGCAGCGATTGGTTAGCAACAGCTAGCGCCGATGGAACAGTGATACTCTGGGATTCAAACACCGGCCAGATTGTGGGGACGCTCAAGGGGCATACCGCCGGCGTCACCAGCCTGGCATTTCATCCAAATGGCGTCTTCCTGGCCAGCGCCAGTGCGGACAAGACCGTGAACGTGTGGGATCTGCGGAAACGGGAAAGCGAACCCGTCCGGACTTTGCGCGGACATGCGGCGGAAGTGAGCAGCGTGGCGTGGAGTCCCGATGGCCGATACTTGGCCTCGGCAAGCATCGACCAAATCTTGAAGCTCTACGATGCTGCGACGGGTCAGGAAACGATGCCGGGGGATTCCACTGTCTTGTTCGGCACGGTCTCGGGAGATGTTGCGCAGGGCCAAGAGTCGCGTGTGCGTTACACTCCCAGACTGGCGTTTTGCCCGCGAGGCTTGCGCTTGGCGTCCGTGAGCGGCAACCGCCCTGCGCAGATTTGGGCAGTACCGACGGGCCAGAAAGCCCTGGCGCTGCCCGGGACGAGCATCCCTTACTTGTGTCTGGCATTCGACCCCACTGGTCGCCGCCTTGCTGCCTCGACAGGGGCGGGACTGGTTCTCTGGGACTCCGGTAGCCCTTGAAAGGCATCCGGCTCATTGACACCCACAAAACCCCAGATGAGGAAAATCTGGGGACGCGCGGAGCGTTTCGCGGCAATACACTTCCGAAGAGCCCACATCCATCGCATGGAGGCGAAGCAATGCCCACCGATCTTCAGCAGACCATCCACCGACTGGCCGCGACCATTCACGACCACCGCACCGATGCGGGGTTGATCGCTGCGTTCCTTCGCGACGTCGATCAGGATGCGTTCACGGAACTCGTCCGTCGGCACGGTTCGATGGTTTTCGGAGTCTGCCGCCGATTGCTCGGTCAGACACCCGACGCCGAAGACGCATTCCAGGCCACGTTCCTGGTTCTCATCCGTCGGGCTCGACAGACGGCGTGGCGGAACTCACTCGGCCCGTGGCTTTACGGTGTTGCTCTCCGGGTGGCACGCAAGGCACGAGCCCGTCGATTCACATCCCCAACGCAGGCATCTGAAATGGCAATCGAGCCAACAGTCAGCGTCCCCACACCGGATGATTCCGCGGATGTACTCGATGAGGAACTCGCAGCACTCCCGGAAACGTACCGCCGACCGCTGCTCCTGTGCGAACTCCAGGGGTTGAGCCGGAAGGAAGCCGCCCACGAACTCGGGCTTCCCGAGGGAACGCTGTCCAGTCGTTTGGGTCGTGGTCGGCGCATGCTCCGGGAACGGCTTGCCAGAAGAGGAGTATCGCCAGCCATTGCCGGGCTCGCGGCGATGGTGCCCGCCAAACTCGCATCGGCAACAGTGCAGAACGCCGTTGCAATCCTCACACGAGCGACCGGGACTGTCCCAGCCGGGATCGTGTTTCTCATGGAAGGAGTGGTAAAGACCATGATCGTGAAATGGAAATTCGCCGTGGTGTTGATCGCCGCGTGCATTGGGTTGACGGGTTATGGTGCCTGGCAGGGCTCGACGGTTCCAGCGATGGCCGCTGCGGCCGATCCACCCCACATACAACCAACGCCACCGGTTGATCAACAACCTGGGAAACCTGTGCCTTATCCCACGCCTTATCCAAGTCCCGGTGTGGTACAACGACCAAAGCCATCTGATGCGGTGGCAACCATTTTCGGCGATGAGACTATTACGCGAGAGGCATTCGCTAACCACCTGATCGAACGATATGGGAAAAAGGAACTGGAACAGTTTGTGACCAGGACGATACTCAGCCGCGCGTTCGGTAAAAGGGGA
>DASZJS010000535.1:0-9835 GCA_035947935.1 Gemmata sp.
AGCGGGACTACGGCCGGTTCGGGGATTACTTCGAGTACAATCTGACCCCCGACAAACCGCTCCGACTGCGTTACCGGGTGTGGGTGCAGGCAGGCGAGATGACGGTCGATCAGTGCAACGCACTGGCCAGCGCGTTTGTCACCCCGCCAAAAACGAAAAGCATCGTGTGGGAGCCATGAGCCGCTTGGTGGAGTGTCTCAATGTCGAAGAGTAAACGACCTGGATTCTGGATTTGCTGGCTTGAGACACTTCACGGATAAGCCATCGCGTGCAGTTCTGCCGCCCGTTGTTCGATCAACTCGCGCATCGCCAGCTTTTCCCGCCACTCGCTGGTCATAAAAGCACATCCGAAATGGTGGTGGTGGAGTTGAGGAGACTCAAACAGCGTTTTTCTATTCCTGGCGAGAGCAGAGTGTGGTTTTCCCTCTCGATTGAGCAAGTTGTCCTCCAGGATGCGTTCCTTGCACAACCGGACCGGCGAGGGGAGCAACTCTCGGGCCGCTGCTTCACCCAACAACAAAAAATGGGGTAGACTCCAACACCAACGAAGGAGTGTCGGAGAATCAATCGCACCGTGGAGCCCACACAATGGTCACTCGTTACCTCTGCCTATCGGTCGTGCTGCTTGGTCCGGTTGCATTGGCTGCGCCGGCTGAATCCAAGCAACCCAATTCCATCGCTGCAATCCTCGATGCCCAGTTCCAGCGATGGGACAAGGATCGTGATGGGAAGCTTTCCCGCGAAGAAATCGATGCGGTTGTGGCCAACCACAATGTGACAGGGGACGAGGCAGCGGCCGCGGCCGCATTGCACCTGTATTTCCGCAACAACCCGAAGGCCGAACCGTTAACCCAATCGTTTGTGATTGAGTCCGCGGCAAAGACATTGCCTGCGGAACGCCGCGATCTGGCGAGCAAAGCGCAGCACTTTCAAGCGGATTTCGTGCATTTCCGCAGCCACATCCAGAGCGCTCCACGGGACCTCTTCGTGGGCGATGCACCACAGCTACTGGGAATGCACCAAGGCGCACTCGGTGATTGTTACTTCGTGAGCGTCATCGGTGCTGCTATCCAGGCCCACAGACAGCGGTTCAAAGAGATGTTTCACCCACAAAAAGATGGGTCGTGCGAGTTGATCTTCCTGGATGGCAAGAAGGTCCTGGTGAGGAAACTCACCGATGCGCAAATCGCCCTGGGCTCATCGGCTGGTCCACAAGGGCTTTGGCTCAACGTGTTGGAGGAGGGTTTCGGCCAAGTGCGATTCGCCAGTGAGCCGAAAAAGGCAGCAGGAGACATTCCGCTCGACCTGATTTCACGAGGTGGCGACCCACAAGGAACGATTGCACTCCTGACCGGCCACAAGTCCGATTTCTTCGATGTTCTCAAACACGCCAAGGAACCCGCAGCCACCAAGAAGCTCCGGGAGGCCATGATCGTTGGGGCCAAGGGCCGACGACTGATGAGTGCCGGAACGCCCAACGAGAAGGTCACACTGCCACCGGGAGTGGCTGGCGGACACTGCTATGCCGTACTCGGCTTTGACACATCTACGGACACAGTCCACCTCTGGAACCCGTGGGGCAACAACTTCCAGCCGAAGAAGGAGCAAGCTGGCCTGGAGAATGGCTATCCTGTCAAGGATGGCCATTTCGATGTATCACTTGCCGACTTCGTGAGGATCTTTGGATACTTCGAGGTTGAGACGCACGAGCCGGTGAACCCGGTACCGAAGAAGCGGTAGTTCTGCACAAGTCCAGAAGAAGACGGTAGTGATCCGCAGATTACGACGAGCCGGAAGCGTGAGCGACGGGTAAAGTTTGACCGTCGCTCACGCTTCCGGCTCGTCGTAATCTGTGGATCATCATCGGTTACGACTTCTCCGCGGTGATCTCTCGCCTATCGTTTCTCGATCCGCTCGATCGCTGCCTTGGCATCAGCCCCAGAGCGACCCCCTAGCGCAGCGATCTGACCGAGCAACTTCTTCGCTTCGCTTCCGCCCACATCTTCCAGTACCTGCACAGCACGAACCAATCGGAGCGTATCGCCTCCGAGTCCATTGCCTTGCACCCGGACATCGTATGCGGTCAGTTTGGCGATGATCTCACTGGCTCGCTTTCGGGCCTCGGGGGATTCCGCTTTTGCCGCGGCCTGTGTTACCGCCGGGAGTACACGAATGCCCTGGGCGAGCAGTTTCTTCGTTGCTGTCTCCCGGGTTGGAAAATCTTCCGAGCCCAACTCCTTCACCCACGTGGCGATCTCCTTCTGCGAGTCGAGCATTTCCTGAAGGCCCTTGGCGATTACCTTTACTCCTTGCGTACTCCCAGCAACCAGCACCCGAATGGCAGGGTAGCCCTTCTCTCCATTGATCGAGTCCAGATCCCGCCATGCAGCCGACAATTCATCGGCCTGCGGTGGCGTATTCCCTTTTCGGAATGAGAGATCCCAGAGCGTGATCGCACTCTCTGCTCCGGCCGAAGCCATGCGCAATCCATCGCTGAAGACTCCCAGGCAGTTGATTGTCCCGAACTCGGTCACATAACGTCGGACGCGCGATCGGGTGGCGATTTCCAATACCTGGACGGCACCGGTCGAACCAGCAGAGCCGGTGAGCAAGAGCCGGGAATCGTGGCTGAATGCGAGTTGGTGATATGGACCATCATCAAAATTGTTTCGACTCTCTGTAAAGACGATGCTTCCATCTGCTGCATCAACAACAAGAATCTGTGTCGAAGAAGAAGCAGCGATCAACTTGCCATCCGGGCTGATCGCGGCCGCTCCTCTCTGGCCGCGCTGAACGCGAATCTTCCAGAGATCTTCAGGTTCATCCTTGGCTGTGGAGTGAGCGGCACAGAGACGAAGGAACCCATCGCGACCGATAACGGCAAGATTTTCACTGTCCGGTGTGAACGCCAGTCCAAGGCCAACGGTCTGGGTCCGGAGAACCCTGATAGTGGTGCCATCGACTGCATCCGCGATCACGATCCGCACGCCATCTCCTGAGTATGCCACTTTTTTCCCATTTGGAGAGATCGCCACGGACTTGCAACTGGTGGCAAATGCGGTCAATGTGCAGGTGGGGTTGTCGGCTAACGGTTTTGTTGGGTCGAATCCATCGTAAATCAACACGCCATCCTGAACGGCAACTGCCAAACGGTTTCCTCCGGTGGCCGCAGTCAATGCTTTACCGGGCAGAGTGCCGACACGCTTTGCCTCTGTCTTGCTCACTGGCCAGAGAAAGGCGCGGTTCTCGGAAAGGATGAATATGGCTTGGTGATCCCGCGTCGGGACGAGCAAGACGGTATCTGGGAAGGTGTCGTTCTCTATATGCAATTCTTTGCCGGTGATGAGATCCCAAATATGGATGCGAAATCCGCTTGTACCTGTCGCAGCCACCTTCGTTCCATCCGGTGAGACAGCCCATTCTCCAGTGATTCCCTTGGCCAACCTCTCCCATCTCTTCTCTGCGAGGTCGTAAACTCCCACGGCGGACTCGCTCGCCGCAACGATCTTATTGTTCCCAATCCACAATTGCGGCTTGCTTGCTCCCTTGATTTCGGCAACCGGTTTGGAGTTGCCTATCTCCCAGACTTTCACCACTTCACCATCGCTAGTGCCACCCGTTGCGATGAGCTTCCCATCCGGGCTGAAAACAAGCCCGTTCAGCGGTTTGCCGTGGTCGAATGTGAACACCGGCTTGCCGCCCGCGAGCATGTACAACGTGACTTTCCCAGTCGGGTCTCCAACAGCAATCGTTTTGCCATCGGGGCGAAATGCCAACGGACTCCCAGCGGGAAGTTCGAGTTTGGGGAGATCAGAATTCAACTCAGACACAATCAAGCCATTCGTGGTATTGGTTGCGAGGAGCGAACCGTCAGCAGATAGCGCAAAGTCCGAATCGACCCTCATACTGAAGGTAGAGATTTCCTTGAGTGTATCAGAGTTGAGGAGCCGGAGTTGTCCATCCGCACAGGCGACTACGAGTTTGGTGCCATCGGTGGTCATGCACAGTGGCGTGAGAGAACTCTGATGGAGTGGAAGGGTATTGACCGCAACACCACTATCCACATCCCAAACCCGCAGGATTTCATCATGGCCAGTGCTGAAAACGCGCTTTCCATCAGCAGAGAAAAGAACGCACATGGGTGTGGCCGCGTGCCGGAGTCGGCTATCTCCCAAGTGTGCAATGGCGCCTGCGGGCAGTGCTTCCGCTGGCGGTTTTTTCTGTTGGCTCTGGGTACCGGATGTCGGAATCGGCTTGAGCGTGGGTTGGGAAGAAAGTTGGGGAGCAGCTGCGACAACAGCAAGTGACAGCACATACCCCGAGAACCCGGCCAGCCAGCGGAACAAACCAGGTGCAGCCATGACGATCCCCGCAAAATCTTGAAGCAACATCAACCGCATGTGAGTAGTTCATGAGAATAGACGCGAACAGCGTTCCGCTCTGACAGGGATTCTGGAGACTATTCGTTTGATACCAGAGGTTGGGATAGTAACGATATTACTTCGACATGGAAGCTCCTCAAAGTAGCAGGCACACAGAGTGTGTCTCTGCTACTTTCTTTCCTGCCAAAGTAATATCAGGATTTTCGGCATAGTGTGTAACAGAATCGGCTACTTGGTGGTGGACTCGTTTAGTTTTGGCGACGTGGCCCATTGAGCGATGTATCGCGATGGTCTATCATCGGTTTTGTTCATCCATCGTCCCTCGTCCTTCGGTGTTCCGCAGGAAATGATCTCCCGGTGTTGTGTGTGTCCGAACGCCCTCGTTTGTTTTCCGTAGGTCCGGCGAGCCGGACAAACCTGTGCGGGGTCGCTTGGCTTAGGGGAACACTGCTACGGAAAACAGGCCACGAGTGGCCTCGTTATTAGGATCGATAATCGTTAAGATCGTGTTTTATGCCTATCGCTTGCATCGCGATTAGAAGCAACCTCGACGGCTGATGGGCCAACTCACACGGAGCGAGGGTCGCTCGTATTTCGTCCCAATCGGGCTATGATTTGACCAGTGCTCTGAGATTGCTCAAAGGAGGAACTGTGTCCAGTCGCAATCGTTTTCCCATCATCATGCTGTGGACTATCGCGGTCACCCTTATACTCGCCGGTAATGCCATGGCCTATATCGGTCCCGGCGCGGGAATGGAGTTTTTCGGCTATGCCATGAGCTTGATTGTAATGATAGGGTTGGCGTTTTTCAGCATTTTGATGTGGCCATTTTACGCCTTCATGCGTTGGCTCCGAGGCAACAAACAGCCCTCGACAACCGATCCGTCGATCGCAACGCCCTCAAACAGTAACGATTCCCCAACTGCTCCAACACTAGCGCCTTCAGACAATTCCTCGACAGCCCCATCATCTTCGTGAGCTCCATGACGTCTGGGAACAAAAGCTCAGCGATTGGCGAGCGAAGGCAATCGCGGCAATCTCCTGTCGATAAAGAGTCGCCGTTCTACGTTCCGACTGTACTCGACCTACTTGGCGGCCTGGTAAACCGTTTTCCACGTCCTTGGTTATGGTTCGGCAACCTCGAATCATCGCTATTGGCCTCGGAAATTGTCAATACCCCGGTTGTCAAACCCATCTATGTTTGCGGTCTGGCCCGATCCGGCAGCACATTGTTGCACGAAATACTGTCCTCACATCCGGGAGTCGCCACCCATCGAATCAAGGACTATCCGTTCGTTTCCACTCCCTACTGGTGGCGTCGTGCAATCGCTCTGGCTCGTCCGACCGAAGCACGCGAGCGACCGCATCGCGATAAGATGATGGTCACATCCGATAGTCCCGACGCCATTGAGGAAATGCTGTGGATGGCGTTCTTTCCCGGATGTCACAATCCCAATTTCGACAATCGCTTGGAATCTCGGAATCGCAACTCCGGGTTCGACACTTTCTATTTCAATCATATCCGCAAGTTGCTTTTGGTCGAAAAGGCGACACGATATGCCGCCAAGGCGAACTATCACGTTGCCCGGCTGCCCTACATTCTTCGGCTGTTTCCGGATGCCAAATTCGTCATCCCGATTCGCACTCCAGCAGGACACATTGCTTCCCTTGTTCGGCAACACGAATGGTTCTCTTCAGGGCACCGACAATCACCCAAATCACTCGCATTCATGCAACGATCCGGCCACTTTGAATTCGGACGCGATCGTCGCCCCATCAACCTGGGAGACAGAAATCGGGTCAAAGTAATTCAGGACGCCTGGGCTTCTGGAAATGAGATCCTTGGTTGGTCGTACTACTGGGACATGGTCTACCGCTATCTGGCGCAACTACTCGATTCCAATGAGGCGATCCGAAAGGCATCGATAGTCGTGCGCTTTGAAGAACTGTGCGATCACCCGGCCGCAGTGCTGCAGAGTGTTCTGAAACATTGCGAACTTCCGGACGCGACTCCGATTCTCGAAAAGTTCGCGCCAGCCATTCACAGGCCAGACTATTACAAGAGTCCGCTCACATCAGAAGAACTGGCCATTATCCAATCGCAGACCGCCGGCACAGTTCGACACTACCAAATGATGAGCCTGGAGACATGAGCGAGAGCTTGGGCGATCTTTCCACGGTTTGCTATCCAACTTTCACCTTCAAATCATGGACGGACTGGAATCTGAGAGGAACTTCAATTCGGTGCGTGGATATCGCAACGCGCTTGTAACTATCGCGTGGGCGCCCGATAGCATAGAGGCGTGGCTTCATTCCCGCGGGTCGTCTTTTCCTCGCTTGTTCAGGAACTGTGTGCTCAGCACAATGCTCTCCACCATGCTGCCGAAGGCATACTTGTCGGCAATCAGTTTGGCTCGCATCTCATCTAGCGCCTTCTGATCCGAAAGCTGCAAACTGCGGCCCAACGCATAAGACAACAACTTCCGACACAAGTTATCGACAAAATCGTTTTGCCGTTTGTTCCGCAAGTAGTCACGCAGTCCATCCATTCCTTTCCGCTCGCCTCCATCCGGAAATAGAGCAGCGATTTCAACCGGCTTTCCACCCAAATCTTTTGTTCGCCGCTCGCCAACTGGTCCGAAACCCTCGAACACCAGCCCAACAGCATCGAAGCGATTGTGGCAACCCGCGCAACTCTTGTCCGCGCGGTGGCTTGCGAGAACTTGCGGTAGGGTCAGGTCGCCCAACTTCGCCTCATCCTTAGGCAATTCCGGAACGGTCGGCGGCGGTGGGGGAATCCGTTCGCCCAGGAGGCTCCGGACAACCCAGTAGCCACGCTTTACGGGGCTCGTTCGCAAACCTGGAGCGTTCTTGGTCAGGAATACCGACATCGGCAGCAATCCCCCGCGACCATAACGCTCGGCATCCTCAATATGAATCCATTCCTCCGCGGTTCCACGTACCTCGGACATACCGTAGTGTTTCGCCAGGGTGCGATTGACGAACGTGTCCTTGCCATACAGCAAATCGAGAACGGAACGATTTCGGTTTGCCACATCGACCAGGTAGCGAACCGGTTCCTCGAACATAGCCTGACGCAGTTCGTTGGTGAACTGTGGAAACCGCTCGCGATCGACGCTGTTGTGCTCTTCAAAGCGTCGGAAATCGAGCCAGTTGCCGCCAAACTCGGTGGCCAGACCGCGCACTCGGGCATCTTGGAGCATTCGCTTTGTTTGCGCCTTGAGGGTCTCGGGCTTGTGCAAGTCGCCAGCCGCGGCGTGCGACAGCAATTCGGCATCGGGCATACTCGACCAAAGGAAATAGCTCAGGCGACTCGCAAGTTCGTAATCGGTAAGCGATCGCACCGATGCGCCCGGTGCCGCGAGATCAAAACGATAACAGAAGTGCGGCGATAGCAGCACGGCCGCAAACGTATCGCGGATTGCCTCCTCGTGCCCCAGTTCATCTTTCTGTCGGAGCGTCCGGTAGAACGCCAGCAAGCCATCCCGCTCGGCGACAGTGAGTGGTCGGCGGTAAGCACGTTCCGCCACTTTCAAAAGTGTATCCAGATGGCTCGACTCGGCCTTGAGGTGCGTTGCTTCGACCCAGCGGATATCCGCCGACATATTGGCGAAGTAGGTCTGGATTGCACCAATTGCCTCATCGCTGGCTTTCTGCTTGCGAGCCTTTGCGATATAAGCTTCCGCCAGCTTGTTCATCTTCGCTTCGGAGATGGCGTCCTTGTCTTCGGAGCGGGCGAAGTCGAACGCGGCCTCACCGATAAACCGCGGTGGTTCGGCTCGCTCGAAGAAAATGAAATCCTTATATTGCCGAATCGGTACGCCGGTGATGAAGTTCAGTTCTTGCCAGAGGGCATCGAGTTCGGCCTGATCCCGCTTGTCGAGGATGAGGGTGTAGAGCGGTTGGTCGTCGCGGAAATACCCTTGCATGAGATGGAAACCTGCCGTGAGGGGACGGCCCTGATTGACTGCGTTTGGATCGAAGTAGGGTCCGCGGTCGGCAACGAAGAACGCCGCGGGAAACACTTCGCAAAACCGAACCAGCGCTGCCCTACCGCGGCGTTCGGCCTCGGCATCCCCCTTCTTTACTGCAAAGAGATCCGTCAGCCCCAATTCGCCCGGTTTCAATTGCACAATCAACTTGGGGAAATCGACCGGCACATCGCCCGCGTACTCCTGATGTTTGCTTGCGAGTTGTCGGTTCCGTGCTAGCACCAACGGCTGGCTGCCATCGGAAATTCCATTGACGTGCAACTTGGGAAGAGTGGGCTTGAGAGGCTTCCGCAGTTGCACGACCAGATTTCGCATCCGTTCACAGCCGGGCCGGGCCACATCCGGTTTCGCTTTATCTGGCAGAGGCAGGCCGGACCACAGTTTTCGTAAAGCCACCAACGGTCCCACTTCGGCTTCGGGTTCGACCAGAGCTGACCAGACCAGAGACAGATATTTAGGGCTCAACCCGGCCTCGGTCGCAAACTGACTTAACTCCTCCTTGCCTCGACCCAGAAGTTCGCGATGGTGATACTTCCAGGCTGCAAGGAAGTAATTGGCGTAATCGATCTGGTAGCGTTTGTAGAAGTCGATGATGCGTTGAACGCAGTATTTGTCGCGGTCGGTATCGGTCACTGCCGGGTGGGGCGCGAAGACAAAGCCTTCCGGCTTGAGAACGATGTGATCGGCAATATGCCGGGCCGCTGCCAGATACTTTTTGAGCAGGGCAGGAGACATGGCAAGCGATTCACCCGAGTTGTCGAATCCCGATTGGTTCGCGGGATCGACCGGAAACTCCCGCGTGGGTCGAATGTCGATGCCGGTCACGTCGCGGATGCTGTTGTCGTACTCGGCGTTACTCAACCGACGAGCAAGAACGGTCCCGGGATCGCCGGCATTGCGCTCGGCTTCCCGGGCACGTACCTCCCGAATCCATTCAATCGCTGCCGTCCGTTCCTTGGCTTCCGGGCGGAGTTTGGCATCCTCAGGGGGCATTTCATTGGCGTGAAGGCGTTCGATGACGAGTTCCCATTGTTGGGCATTCTTCACAATTCCTGGCACGGTAAGGTCACGACTGAGATCGAGCGATGCCGCTTGCTTCTTGGGACCGTGACACGAGAAACAGTAGCGTTCGAGGAATGGCTTCACTTGCGTGGAGAAACGCGCATCAAGGGAATCGGATGGTGGGCGTGGAGAGTCTTTCTTCAGCGGATCTTCATTCGTTCCCGACTCCAGCAAGGCATGAAATGCACCCCATGAACCCAGGCTGCTCAAGCCACACGCGAAAACGATCCGGAGAACGCGGGTTCCGCTGGACCGAGACATCGAATCTCCCAGGAGGAGGCAGACGGCAAAATAGCCCTCACCCCAACCCCTCTCCCTGGGGAGAGGGGCTCAAATCCTACTCCCCTCTCCCCAGGGAGAGGGGTTGGGGGTGAGGGC
>DASZJS010000536.1:0-10498 GCA_035947935.1 Gemmata sp.
GGCTTGCTTGAAGCTCGCGCGAACGTACCCGCCACGGTTCGCGGTGGTTCTGCCGATTCGTGTATTTTTGTCTTCCTTTGGGGTGGCCCACCGCAACAGGATATGTGGGACATGAAGCCGGAAGCTCCGCAAGGCATCCGGAGTCTCTTCCAGCCGATCGATACCGCCGTACCCGGCATCCGCATCTGCGACCAGATGCCATGCCTCGCGAGACAGATGGATAAGGTTGCGGTGGTTCGCTCGCTCTCGCACGGAGACAACAATCACGAGCCATCCGTCTACCATATGATGACTGGCCGACGTGATCCCACGCTGGTGTCACCCCGGAATCCCCGGAAGCGATCGCACCCACCGAACTTTGCCTCCGCACTGGCTTACTTCGCTCCACACAGCCCCGTTCCCGCAACTGTCACGATTCCGCGCCCTGTGGGCCACGATGGGGTCACTTACGCGGGGACTTACGCCGGGTTCCTCGGGCCGAAATACGACCCCCTGGAGAAACTCGCTGCCAACAAGTCCAACGAGCCGGCTGCGCACCCGACCATCCTGCCGCCCGACATGCCGCAAACCCGGCTCGTTGCTCGGCAGGGCTTGTTGAAGTTGCTGGAGAACCAGGATGCGGCACTCCAGAAGACGGGCGGCAACGATCTGGATGGATTCCGCGATCAGGCGATGCAGATGATTTCATCGCCGAAGATTCGCGAGGCGTTCGATCTCGACCGCGAGCCATCCAAACTGCGCGATGCCTATGGCCGCAACGAATATGGTGAGAGCTTTCTGCTGGCTCGCCGCTTGGTCGAGAGTGGCGTGAAGGTGGTATCGGTGATCTGGATGTACATCATGCCGAACGGTGGCGTTGCGAACGTCTGGGACAACCACGGCGGCACGGGTGGGCTGGGAGGAATTACGGGCTTTGCGATGCTCAAGGAGAAATACTGTCTGCCACCGCTCGACCGCGGCCTTGCGACTTTGCTGGATGACCTGAGCAACCGGGGCATGCTGGATCGGACACTCG
Source organism: Gemmata sp. (assembly GCA_035947935.1). GTDB lineage: Bacteria > Planctomycetota > Planctomycetia > Gemmatales > Gemmataceae > Gemmata. Next base: position 1,016 of record DASZJS010000536.1, read on the forward strand.
TTGCCGTGGCCGGCGAATTCGGTCGCACACCCAAGATCAACGCCAGCCAGGGCCGCGACCACTGGGGCGCAGCTCAAACCGCGCTCTTTGCTGGGGGGGGCATCCGCGGTGGCCAGATTTACGGCAAGACAGACAAGGTTGCCGCCTACCCCACCGAGAACCCGGTGTCGCCCGATGACTTCCTGGCCACGATTTACCACGCGATGGGTGTGGACCCCGCTGCTATGATCCGCGACCGCGAGAATCGCCCACACAGACTGTGCGATGGCAGTCCCGTAACTGCGTTATTTGGTTGAAGAAATTAGCCGCAAAAAAACACAAAAAGCACAAATTGGAGGAAATCAAACAAGCAGAAGATCATGATGGCGGGAATGAAGCATTGATCGTATTCATCCTGTCTCAATTTCTTCTTTTTGTGACTCTTGTGCTTTTTTGCGGCCAATCATTCTTGGGGTATTTGCGATGTCCAACTTCTGCGATGGCATGACCCGACGGGATGCTCTCCGCATCGGTACTGCCTCCCTGTTCGGCTCGGCCATTGGGTTGCCGCAACTGCTCCGCGCGAGCGATGCCGCGAAGCCAGCGAAGGACGTATCGCTGATCTTCATCTTCTTGCATGGCGGGCAGAGCCACCTCGATACGTTCGACCTGAAGCCCGATGCCCCGGCCGAGTTCCGCGGCGACTTCAACCCCATGAAGACGAAGATCCCGGGGCTTTCGATCTGCGAACTGCTGCCCAAGATGGCCGCTCAGGTGGACAAGTTCTCCCTGGTTCGATCTTTTCGACATCACAACTCGGATCACGGCCCCGCCGATCATTACATCCTCACCGGCTACTTCCCCACTGCCGGATTCAACCCGTCATTGAGCCCCAATAACCAGCGGCCTTGTGTTGGATCGGTAGTATCTAAGAAGCTCGGGCCAAAGGGTTCGGTTCCGGCGTATGTGGCATTACCGAAACTTCACCCGAGCGGTGGACCGGCTTATCTCGGTGCCAGTCACGCTCCATTTGTCATCGATGCCGATCCAAGCGCTCCGAACTTCTCCGTGCCTGATCTCGTCCCACCGCCCGCCATCGCTTCGGATCGGCTGGATGATCGCCGCAAGCTGTTGGAGCAGGTGGACAAATACCACAAGAGCGCTGAGGTGAAGGCCAACGCCGCGGCCGGGGCAGTCGGGACGTTCCGCGACAAGGCTTTCGACCTGATGACCTCGCAGCAGGCCAAGAAGGCGTTCGATATCCACGCCGAGGCAGACAAACTTCGCGATGAGTACGGTCGGCATTCGCTTGGACAGTCGTGTCTGATGGCTCGCCGGCTTGTCGAGGGTGGAGTGCGGTGCGTGACGGTCGATCACAGCAACTGGGACACGCACGATGGCAACTTTGCCACGCTCAAGAAGAGCCTACTACCTGTGTACGATTCCGCGATCAGCACGTTATTCCGCGATCTTGCAGATCGTGGAATGCTCGAACACACCCTGGTTGTGGTCAGCGGCGAGTTTGGCCGCACACCACGCATCAACAAGAACGCTGGCCGGGACCACTGGGGACCAGCTTTCACGGTGCTGCTTGGTGGTGGTGGGATCACGCCTGGGGTGGTGGTTGGCAAGACCGATGAGCGAGCCGAACGACCGGCCACCGACCCCTACGGTCCGGAAGACCTCTTTACTACCATGTACACCCTGCTCGGCATCGACCCGAAGGGTGAATTCCACACCCCCGATGGTCGACCCGTGGCGCTGGTCAACAACGGCAAGGTGATGAGCGAGTTGGTGTGAGAGGGATCGAGGAAGAGGGATTCACCGCAGAGAACGCAGAGAGCGCAGAGAAAAGACAAAAGAAAGATCCACTGCAGAAAATGAAGAGAAACAACATGATGAAAATAACACTTTTGTTTTCCTCAGCGCTCTCTGCGTTCTCGGCGGTGAAATCCTCTTTTGTTTTCCTCAGTGCTCTCTGCGTTCTCGGCGGTGAATCCTTCTTCACCCGCGATCAATCACTCTTCGCCAATCCACCCGCGGCAACCTACATCTTCCCCGCTGGCGGACAGCGTGGCACCACGGTTCCCGTGCGTGCGGGCGGTCTGTTCCTTTACGATCAATGCGAATTCGATCTGTCTGGGCGCGGGATCACCGCATCGCCCACTCTCCGACCGATGAAGCGGTTGTGGTTCGAGGGGCCGCTGTTGCCGTTGCCCGAATCGCAGCAGCAAGAAGACTACCCGGCCGATATGACCGGCACGGTAACTCTCGCGAAAGATGCAAACCTCGGCCCGGTTCGTGGCCGGGTGTTCACATCGCAAGGCGGGGCCGGTGGGTTGGTGTTCATGGTTGGCGACTTGCCCGAGGTGGTGGAAAAGGAAATTGATGGCGAGGCGATTCCCCAGGCAATCAAACTCCCCGTGACGGCAAACGGACGCATCTTCCCGCGCGAAAACGTCGATCTGTGGGAGTTCGATGGTGAAGCCGGCAAGACGATCACCGCCTTCGTGTACGCTCAGGCACTGAACTCTCCACTCGTCCCGCAACTCGACATCCTCGACTCCACGGGAAAGATCGTTGCCGAGCAAATGCAGTACCCCGTTATCGGAACCGATGGTTCGGTGAAGTTCACGCCGAAGGTTGCAGGTAAATACCGTGTGCGGATCACGGATGCTCGCACGCTCGGTGGCCCGGCATACGTCTACCGGCTCACCGTCACGACCGCGAATGTACCGGCCTTCAATTTCCCGGTGACTGTGAAACCCGATGGGCTCAAAGATGCAATGGATGCGAAGGATGTGGTGAAGGTTCCCATCGCATTGAACGGCCGGATCGAGAAACCCACAGCGATCAACGAATGGAAAGTTGAGTTGAAGAAGGGCGGTAAGTACACGTTCGATCTGCAAGCCCGGCGAGCCGAATCGCCGCTGTGTGGGGTGATGACGATTCTCGATACGTCCGGCAAGGAACTGGCCCGAGCCGAGAGCGGCGATCCCTCAAACGACCCCGCTCCGCTGGCGTTCTCGCCTCAGACCGATGGGATTTACACCGTTCGCGTCGCCGAGAAGTTCCGCGGGCGAGGAGGACCGAACTTTATCTACCGCCTGCGAGTCACCGATGGCGTTGTCGTGGCGGGAGAACCGGGATTCCGACTCACCATGACAGCCGATGTCACCATGCTTGCCCGTGCGGCAAAAGTGAATGTGCCAATCGCGGTCGAACGGCTCGGGGGATTCTCGGGACCGATTGAACTGAGTTTTTCTGCACTTCCGAAAGGAGTGACGATTGCACCTGTCAAAATCGAGGCCAATCAATCGAATGTCGCGCTGACCATCCAGGCCGATGCCACAGCAGCCATTGGAACCATTCCGCTTATCGTCATGGGAACAGCAACCATTGATGGTAAGCCAGTTCAGAAGCAGGCCGTCGTTCCCGGAAACAAGTTTCTGTTCGATGAGCCGAACCAAAAGCTCACAATCGCATTCCCAACGCCGTTCAAAATCATCGACCAATACGTGATGACTTCCGCGCCACGCGGAGAAACCTACCGGCGGAAGTACACGCTCGATCGCGCCGGGTTCGATGGCCCAATCCGGGTGGAACTTGCGGATAAGCAAGCCCGTCACCTCCAGGGCGTTACGGGACCGGTCCTGATCGTTCCACCCGGCCAAACGGAGATTGAATATCCCGCATTCCTGCCGCCGTGGATGGAACTGGGTCGAACATGCCGGGTCTGTGTGATGGCGACCGCGAAGGTGAAAGACCCCGTGGATGGCCGCGAGCACATGGTTAGCTTCAGTTCAACCGAGCAGAATCAACAGATGATTGTGGTTGTCAGCCCCGGTCGGCTCGACCTCGATATCGAAAAAACGAGCATCCGGGCCGAGCCCGGCAGCGAAGTGCGGATTGCCCTCAAGGTGAGTCGAAGCAAAAATTTGAAGGGAGATGTGAAGGTCGAGGTGGTGCTGCCCGACCACTGGAAGGGTCTTACAGCGGTACCCCTTCTGATTCCCGCGACCGGAGAAACAGGGGAGATGGTGCTGAAGTTCGCGAAGGATTGTGGGCCGTTCAACGCTCCGCTCCTGATTCGCGCTACGGCGGTAACTCCTGAGACACCAATCGTTGCGGAGGCTAAAATGGAACTGGTTCGGTGATTGAAACGCGGAAGGTGTTCAATCACCGAACCGGACTCATACTGGAATGAGTCGTGAATTTCGGCAGATGAGCACTGGAGCGTTTGGATGAATTATCAGTTGGATATTGAGGAACACCCGACGTACTTGCATTTCCGGGTAACGGGGAAGAACACCTCCGAGACAGTTCGTCGCTATTTGTTTGAAATCTACACCATCTGTGCTCGACAGAACTGCTCAACTGTTCTGATTGAAGAGAATCTGGAAGGAGCCGGGCTGGGTCTGGTTGAGATTTACAGAATTGTTTCCGAAGGAAGTCAGCGGAAGTCCATGCCCGTCCGCCGGGTTGCGTATGTCGATCTCAATCCCGAGCATTCTTCAGCCAACATGGATTTCGCGAAAGACGTGGCTGTGAATCGTGGCCTCGATGTTCGAGTGTTCGCGACCGTCGCGGAAGCCGAAGGGTGGCTCCGTCCGGGATAAGGTCGCTGAACGACTCCATGCACATCAATGTTATTACCTCGGTAAGGAAGTTCCTCAAAGTATCAGGCACACTCCTCCGGGTGCCTGATACTTTCTTTTGCGACTTAGAGAATTTACACTTCGTGTCGATGCCAAATTTGAGGACAAGTTTTATAACGAGTCAATTTTAAGAGAGGTATTGAGTCCAGTGTTACAAGCAATGGGTATCCTTGCGAGGTGCGAAAAAGCTGCTAAAGACTTTAAAGTCCTTTTCTATTACGCATTTGAGAAAAGGCAATTATGCGTTTGTTGTGATTCAATGACTAATAATTTATAGACTATTGACTTTTTTGGGATATATGAGACAGGAGTTAGTGAAATGAAAATTAAAGGCTGTCGGATGTTGGGTGTAATTCTAATTTGCTCAATGGTTGTTTTTTCGGGAAGCATTTGCATTGGTGGAGTTTGGTTTTTGGTATGGTGCGTCCTAGAAGAAAATAGAGAGCGGTCTCGAATAGAATTTTTAGTGAACAGTGCATCCCAAGACAATGTAATCTCCTTTGCTTTTAAATCATCAAAGAGCAATATCTCGATCACGTTTTTGGATAAGGAATCTGTTGATTATTTCTGCCGGTGCTTCAACAAAGCCGTTTCTTGCGGCTATTCGTGCAAAGGAGATATCAGGCAGGTTTGGTACTTGGTAATTACATATCAGGACGGATCGATCGTGAAAATCATGTGCTATATAAGTCGTAATGAGGGAGACATCGAAGGTCTGTCTCTCGGCTACCATCCAAGCGCAATCGATGAGATCAATTACTATTGGGTACAGTTGGACGAAGGAAGGCCGCCTTCTGTGTCCGCTGGACTAAGGGAAGTAGTTGAGCGTAATGATAGACGTTGACGCTGATAGGCTAAGTAATATGTCCCAGCGCGACGACAACCTGCCGCCGAACTTCCTCATCCCGATTGGAAGCCAGGTCGTGCTGCGCTACGCCCGGCGCGTGCCCGGGACCGACGATGAAAAGCCTGCCGGAACCGTCGGCGAGGTGATCGAGTCGCCGGACACGAACGACCGCCCTTACCTCATTCAGTTTCTCGATGGCATTTCCTTCCGACTCAAGTTTGGTGAATTGCTCGTTCGCCGCGGGGATCACACGGTCGAAGCAACCGGCACAGCCGGGCCAGACATCGCGGCGTTCGTCATCTATCGCGTGATGGTGGGATCGCGGGCGTTTGGGCTTTCGACCGAATCGTCCGATGAGGATCGCCGCGGCATCTTCCTGCCGCCTGCCGACTGGCACTGGTCGCTCACAAAACCCCCGGAGCAGGTTGAAACATTCACTCCGGGCGTGGAAGAAGTCGATTGGGAGATCGAGAAATTCCTCCGACTGGCTCTCCAGGCGAACCCCAACATTCTCGAAACGCTCTGGTCGCCCGTTGTGCTGTTCACGGACGAAACCGGCGATGAATTGCGTCGGATGCGAAACAGTTTCCTGTCCCGACACCTCTACCGAACCTATTCGGGATACGTGCTGTCACAGTTCCGGCTGATGAAGCGGGGATTCGATGCCGATGGTCACTTCAAACCCAAGCACGCCATGCACCTGATCCGGCTGCTGCACAGTGGGATTCACGCGCTCACCGAGGGCGAAATCCGGGTGGATGTGGCGGAACACCGCGACGAACTCCTTGCGATTCGTCACGGCAAGGTGCCATTCGATGAGGTGCAAAAGCGCGCCCTGGAACTCGACCGGCTATTCCAAGAAGCATTCACGAACACAACACTTCCGGAAAAGCCCGACACGGAGTGGGCGAATCGGTTTCTGATCGCGGCTCGACGACGGAGAGTGTAGCTCTCACTCCAGGGGTTGCGCTCGCCTTCGGCTCGCTCCACCCCTGGAAGAGTATGGGTAACGCTTTTGTAACCGCGGCTTGTGGTCCTCTTCCCATCCAGGGTAGGATTGGTCCCGCCTCACTCCCCACTCCGGGGGTCGTGGCGGCGAATCTACTCACGCCAGGAGGGATACGTTATGGCAAGCCGAAGGGGATCGAGAGGTTCGGTCTTGGGGCTCATCGTAGCGACCGGGATGGTGATGGCGGGACACGTTGTTGCCCAGCAACCTCCGCCGCCCATTCCAGTTCCGCCACAAGAACCACAGGTTGGGCTACCGTCGATTCCGACCTCGCCGCCGGTAATGCCAACAAGCCAAGCCGGGCCAGGTTCGCCCGTACCATTCGTCTCCAGCGGCCCCGGTGGTTTTGGCCAGCCCGTGATGGTCCAGCGATTCAAGTTCAAGATTGACCCGAATACGCCGACCAAGGATTTGCTCCCAACCCCGCCGTCGGTGAAGCCGGTCGTTGGTCCTGTCCTCACCGACGACCTTACAAAAATACCCGAGGCCGAGTTCCAGGCCCGAACTGAAAAGGTCGCCCCAAACGGCAAGCAGACCGAGCAGCTTGCCCACCAACTCGCCAAGATCAACCACGTCAATGCGAAGAAGACCGATGCCTTCATGACCGCCCTGTTGGCGAATCGCGAGGATCTGGCTGGTCTGCCGTTCGCGATGGGCGATGACTGCCGCACTTCCGGCGAACGCACGAAGCAGTTCACGCAAGCGGTTGCCACCGTCCGGCAGGCACTCGGCTCGCAGAACTTTACCGTCCCCCAATCAACTTTCACCGGCCCTGTGACTAACTTTCAGGTACCTGTACAGCAACCTAACGGAGTCATTACTACCGTTGCTGTTACCCAGCCACAGGCAACGCCACCGGTCATGCCATCCTCCAACGCAGTTCTGGTAGCCGCGCCTCCGATGGCTGGCGTATCCAACCCGTCGTTCTGGTCCCAGTATGCAACCCTCTGCGAACAGGAAGATGCAACACGATCGCGTTCCGACAAGGTGAAGAGCGAACACGTTACCCTCGCCCGAATCGCTGCCCTCATACAGATGTTGGCCCCGGAGTCGCCGGAGCTTCGTCTCGGACTGGTCAAGTACCTCACGGCCATTCCACACGTCGAGGCAACGAAGGCCCTCGCCCGAATCGCGATCTTCTCCCCGGAGGATGATGTTCGTATCGCAGCTACCGATTCGCTCAAGGTCCGCCGGGAGAAGGACTACACGGACATTCTCATCAAGGGGCTCCGTTACCCCTGGCCGGCAGTGGCAAAGCGGTCTGCCGAGGCAATCGCCCGCATGGGTCGGTCGGACCTGATTCCTGAACTCGTTGCTGTTCTGGCCAAGGACGATCCACGAATGCCAACGATGAAGACGGAGGGTGGGAAGCAGATCGCAATGGTGCGTGAGATGGTGAAGGTGAATCACCATCGCAATTGCATGATGTGCCATGCACCGGGTAGCCCCGAAACCGTGTCGTCAAACGCGATCACGGCCGAGGTTCCGGTGCAGGGCCAGCCTCTGCCGCTGCCGTCCGAGGGCTACCGGCAGTCATCCCCGGATCTGATGATCCGAATTGATGTGACTTATCTCCGGCAGGATTTCTCGGCGATGCTGGCAGTGGGGGATGCTCACCCCTGGCCCGAGATGCAGCGATTCGACTTCCTCGTTCGCGAGCGGAAGCTCACATCCGATGAGGCCAATGAGTACAAGGCAAAGCTGACCCCGAAGGAAGCAGGTGTGTTGTCACCGTATCACCGGGCAGCGCTGGCGGCCCTGCGAGAACTGACCGGCAAAGATACTGCCCCGACAGCCGATGCATGGCAGAAACTCCTCGACCTACCGACAACCTCACCGGTGAAGGCGGACGAAAGCGTGAAGATCCGAGGGTGACGTGGCCGAAGCCATCCCAGGCCATCGGCTTTCAGCCTTCGACCTGGGCTGGTAGAACGAGCCTTTCAGGCTCGGTATCTCGCGGCCTGAAGGGCCGCTTCTGTCAGCCCAGGTCGAAGGCCTGGGTGTATTTCACACCCTTCTCGTTCCCTTCCTCAGTCGGGGAACCGCAATGACCACACGTCTCACTCTTCTCGGGCTGTTCTGCTCTCTGTGTTCGGTTGTGGGCGCGATCGATCATCCAGCTCCCACACGCTTCGAGTTCGAGTCGAAGCATATGGGGACAACGTTCCGCATCGTTTTGTATGCAGCGAGCGCGGATGCGGCCAAGAAGGCCGCGGAGGCAGCCTTCGCGCGCGTCGGGGAGCTCGATCAAATCATGAGCGACTACAAGCAGACCAGCGAACTGATGCAACTGTGCAAGAAGTTTGCCACCGAGATCGGTGAGCCTGTGAAGGTGAGCGACGACCTGTTCTTCGTATTGCTGAAAGCCGAGGAGATGTCGAAAAAGTCGGATGGCGCGTTTGATGTCACCGTTGGCCCGGTGGTGCAACTCTGGCGTCTGGCTCGTCGAACTCAGGAACTCCCGGACCCCAAGGAGTTCGCCAGTGCCCGAGCCAAGGTGGGGTATCAGAAAGTGAAGCTCGATGCGGTCAAGAAGACGGTGCAACTGTCAACTCCGGGCATGCTGCTCGATCTCGGTGGAATTGCCAAGGGATATGCAGCCGACGAAGCTTTGAAACTGCTGAAGGAGAAGTTTGGGATCGCCCAGGCACTGGTGGGAGCCTACGGCGACATTGCCTGCGGCGATCCGCCTCCCGGCAAAGAAGCGTGGAGTGTGGAAATCGCTCCGATCGCAAAGGGGCAGAAGATTCGCACCCTGAATCTCGCCAACGCAGCCGTATCCACATCCGGCGATCTGGAACAGTTTGTAATCATTAATGGTGTGCGCTACTCGCACGTCCTCGACCCGAAAACCGGTCTAGGGCTGACGGGGCGACGCAGCGTCACCGTGATAGCTCCACAGGGGGTGACTGCCGACAGCATGACGAAGGCTGTGAGTGTACTGCCGCCCGATCGGGCGTTAAAATTGGTTGAAAACACAGCCGGAGCCG
>DASZJS010000537.1:0-6546 GCA_035947935.1 Gemmata sp.
CGGTTCTTGCCAACTATCACATCGATCATCCGGATCTGGCTGTTGTCGTTGGGTTGCTCAGCGTGTGGATTCAACAACAATGCAATATCCGCGTGAGCTTCGATCTCACCGGACTCGCGGAGGTCCGACAGTTTCGGTTTGCTGCCGGATCGCTTCTCGGATTCACGGTTGAGTTGGGCCAACAGGATTACCGAGACGTTGCACAATCGAGCCATCTGTTTCACACGGCGGGCGAGCGTGCCAACCTGAATTTGTCTCGGCTCTCGATCACTCTCCGGATACATAAGTTGCAAGTAGTCGATCACAACCAGTCTGACTCCGCGACGGCGAACCGCACGGCGCACGATCGACGCAAGCCGGGCCGCGGTCAGTTGGGGGTTGTCGTCAAGGAAGAATGGGCTTTGGCGAAACGCATTAGCCGCCGTCTGAATCCTGTCGATTTGCTCGCCGATCATCCGTCGTCCATCCGGCATCCGACCTGTTTGGATTGCCTTCAAGGGAACGCCTGACTTCATCGAAAGGATTCGGTCAGTGATTTCACCGCGGGACATTTCGAGCGAGGAAAAGTGAATGGGGATTCCATCGGCAGCCGCATTTGTAGCGATTGCCACAGCCAGAGCAGTTTTGCCGCACGAGGGACGAGCCCCAACAACCACCAAGTTCCCGGGCTTCAGCCCGCCCAAGAAGTAATCGAGGTCGGGGAATCCCGTGAGTAGGCCATCTGGTTCGTCCCGACCAATCCGCACGTCGATCTGTTCGAGGCCGTCGCGCACCAACTCCGCGGCGCTCACGGCCTGATCGATCTTTTGTGAGTCGCCCAACCCGAACAGGATTTGCTCGCTCTCGGCAACGGCATCGGCCGCGGAGCGCATTGGCTGGTTAGCGATGGACTGGATTTCGGCGGCCGCATAGCGGAACTTTCGCCGATCCGCTGATTCCCGGATCAGGCCGGCGTAGTACCGGGTGTGCATCGCAGTCGGTTCGATGCTGGCAGTTTCACTCAGCCATTCGGCTGAACAGTCTCCCAGGTCTTTCGCTGCTCCGGATGCCATCAATCGCTCGAACACCGTTACCAATGTGATTGGCGAATTGGTTGCGCGGAGTTCGAGGCAGACGCTGAATATGGTGCCGTGAACGGAGAACCCGAAGTCTTCCGGGCCGACCAGTTCGGCAGCGTCATCAATCGCATCCTCATCGGCCTGCAAGACGCACGACAGCAGACCACGCTCAATACCCTGGATGCGACTGAGTTCGGTTTGGATGGTATCGGTTGTCATTTCTTGACCCCCATTGGTTCATAGAAGTCCGGCAATTTGCTGGATGAGTGGTCGGAGGCTTTCTTGATCGTCGGCGCAACTTGCGAGGCGACAGGTTGTTCACGCAGAACGTGAATCCATTTTTTGATAAGGCCAAGTGTTAGACGTGGGTGGTCATCAGGGTTCGCCCACGGCAGGAGCGTTCGCCAGTGTTTGGCAAACTCGCGAACATCGTCGGGAATGAAGTTACGCTCCTTCAGCGAGGTGCAGACTTTTTGAACAAAGCTTGGTTCCTGATCCCTGCCAGTCGCTTCGAGGAGAGCATCGAACAGTGGATTTGGTTTTCGTGGAGTCTTCTCTTTTGGTGGCTTCTTCGGCTTGCTGGCGGCTTTTCGTCCTTCCGTCCTCTCTGGGTTCTCTTCTGAACCGTTGTGACCGGGCGGAACGCCCAAAAGGGTAGGGGAAGGGGATAGGGAAGAAGGTTCCGCGTTTTGTTCCGCGTTTTGTTCCGCGTTTTGTTCCGTATGGGTGCGGAACAAAGAGTATTCGTTTTCTGATTCTTGCGTTTCTGAGTTGGCCTTATCGATGTGCTTCACTGGGATCAGAACCCAGTATTGTCCTGGTCCTGATCGCCTGCCACCAGGAATGTATCTAAGCCATTCAGCAGCAACACATTTGGCGCGAACTCTATCAAGAATATCAACGGAACCTACGCCAACCAAATCGGCAAGATTCGGGTTATAGAAACCAACTGCCTTGCGGTAATGGACAGCATCTTCTGTCATCGCGATTGTGGCGAGCAACGTGAACGCCTGGGGGCCGAGTTCCGCGGAAACGCGTTGTTCCATCATCGTTCGCATGAAATGTATTGCGAAAAACTTCGGCCGCTTGGGGTAGTCAGTGGGCATGGGCGCGGGCCTCCGTGCGTTTCTCGCTGTCAGCCTGATTGCCGAGTTCGAGGAGTATTTCCCGGAGAGTGTTGGCCTTCTGGGCACCGAGACGGGAGTAGCATTCGTTGACCAACTCACGAACCAGCGGGGTTGGAATGATGAATTCGGCGGATCGGTCGTTGACCGGCTTTGGTGGGCTCGCTACCATCTGAACATCCAGGTGGCTAATACTTGGGTCGGGTCTGGTAAACCCGTTGGTTGTGTTGATGCCGTTGCCGTCCGTCAGTTTTGCTCACGCCGTCAGTTGGGGGTCGCGCCCTGGCTGACGGCAAATTCATTTCTGCTTTTCAATCCGGATAAAAATCAATCGCCTCAGACCTACGTTTCCGTCGCTGTGGTTTCGGTGGCGTGGCCGCGGCTCGAACCCGCTCGAACTCCACCAGGGCCTCGGGTGGAACCACATAGCGAGGCTTCGCGCACATCACATCCGCGGTGTTGATGGCCCGAAGCAGACCATCTCTGATCCACTGGCGGATCTTGTCCTCGGACACCCGATACCGACGTGCGAGGTCAGCGGTGGTAAAGCCCCGGGTGGGAGTGGTTTCAGCGGTTGGCATTTGCAGCCACCTTTACGCTCTCCGGCCGGCCAAAGGAGACGCGCACACCCAGACGCCCTAGCTCCCGTTGAGCTTCAGCCGCGGCTTGGTGGTCGCCTTCTTCAACAGCGGTTTCGAGTTTCGAGAACCAATACAAAGGCCAGTCGGTGGGGTGCCGAGTTTCGGCAGTAGCTCGGGTCATTTGGTGCCCTCGGAGGGTGTTCACCAAATCCCCGGATCGTCACAGGAAATGTCACAAAAACGCGAAGTGTGACAGTAAGAAAAGTTGTCTAAGTTGCGACGGGAGAACGAGAAGAAAAAAGCATAGAAAAAAGAGAGGTGTCACAAAAGTGTCGCATGTGACACATCTGTGACACCACCTCCGAAACGCCTTATCAGCCATCTACATTATCATTGTCTGAATAAGCTTCCAAGTTGCCTTCAATATCCTTGCTCCCCAAGATACCTCGTCGTTGTTCACCGTTCTGGCGTATCGGTCTACCTGCTCTTTCGCAAGCAACACGAAACCTATTGAATCGGTAAAGTTGGGTGCGAGAGACACCAACCCTATCAGCAATTTCAGTGAATGCCAGAGGGGGGGACGTAAGCAAGAGCGCGATGGCATGATCCTCTGGGTCGATCGATCTGGCCCCTTCCTTTCGATCTTCCTCTATGGGCGCGCTATTAGCGCTGGCCGCTCTCAATTGGGCATACACAACTCGCATCGCGTTCGCTTGCTTGTCAACATCCAGTTTCTCTCCGAGATAGACATAGGCCGGGTATTCCCTCATCAAGTTCGCATCGTACTCACCGATGAGGTTCTCGATCTCCTGGAACTCGCCAGAGACAGCTTCCGCCTCTTGCCTCTTTCTTCGCAAGTGGGCAACCCGTGGATTGCTTTGGAGTGCTGCATCGATCCGGTGCAGCCGTTCATACATGTCGTTATAATTCGGATCGTCTATCGACAGAACAGGGTCGCGCTTATTGAACTCACGCAGAGTATCTTCTTCGGCTTCGCGAAGATCTTCGAGGACTTTGGGCAGTTCCTTCAACGCGATCCAGGGGTGCGGGAGCATGAACTTTCCGACCAATTCCAGTAATCGAGGGGGGCAGGTTTTCACATCACACCACCTTCCCCGAACAGCCACTTCCGCACATGGTCGCTGACTGCCTTCAGTCGTTCATCGCTGATCCGCTCACGGTACACGCTTGCCATATCGTCGCGGACGTGCCCCATCAAGGCATCGACTGCGACCTGATCTTTTGCTTCACCTCCGATCGTCTCGAAAGTGTGTCGTAGGGCGTAGAAGTTTCTCTTGCCGTTGATGCCGAGTTCGTTGAGTAGCTTCCTCATTTCCTTGCTGATGGTGCTGTCTTCCATGTCGGTCTTGTGCCAACTCCCTCCTGTGCGCGTAACAAACACCAAGCTTTGGTTCGCGGGATCTTTTGGTGACCTCCTCTCCGCGATAACCTCCCGCAATGCGGCGACAGTTCCAGGCCAGAGAGGGTTTCTTCGTTCAATGCCGGTCTTTGGTCGGTGATAGTTGATCCATCCTCGGTCAAGATCCACCGCTGACAGTGGGAGCGTTCCACAGTCCGCATTTCCAAAACCGCAGTTGAGCCCGAGCAAGATCATGCACTTGAGTTGCTTTGACTGTGCGGACTTGAGCATGGAAAGGACTTCTTCCTGCTCGAACATTTTTGGACCGTGCTTCGCTTTCTCCAGGCGGATCGTTTTGCGTGTAGGTGTCTTGAATCCAGGTCCGAAGATAACTGGCTTGTTGAGTAATGCAGATTCGGCACCAAATTTAAAGACACCACGGACACGCAGGATGAAGTCCTTGACCCTGACAACGCCCCATTTCTTTGCCATCCACTTTCGCAGTTCAGCGAAGTCGTCTGGCCCAACATCTTCAACGAGACGATTCTTACTAAACCGTTCGATCAGCAGATCGGCCGCTTGCTGGTAGTTCCGCCAGGTGTGAGGCGATAACTCGCCAGCGTCCAAAAGTGCTTTCTTGTGGTTCAAATATGCGTTGCATAATTCCTTGATCGTGACGCCTATTGACGCCTGTTCGCGCGGCTTCCGGCCCGCGTGAAGTGCCTCCTTTTGCTCCTCATACTTTTTCAGTGCGCCGTCTGGATCACCCCACGGTCCGAAGTAGTGGAGCGAACCTCGAATCTTCTTTGCCCATCTCTTTGTTGCATGAGCGTAGAGCGGGAAAGCGGGATAAGGCTTCGCTGGCTTGTCTGAACGTGGGGACGCTGTAGAATCGCTCTTGGACATGACGCCGTTCCTCAATAACGGTGTTGTGGACTCGGCCGGGGTGTTGAAGCATCCCGGCCACTTATTAGAATACAGGGCGTCAAAGCAGGCGTCAAAGATGTTTCCCAAGAATTCCAGGAACGAAAGATATGCCTTAAAGTGATGGTAATTTGCCGCCTTAGCTCAGCGGTAGAGCACAGCTTTCGTAAAGCTGGGGTCCAGGGTTCAAATCCCTGAGGCGGCTCTCAACGAAAACCCCCACAAGGGTAAGGACTTGGGGGGTTTTCCATTTTCTGGGGGCAGTGTTGAAAACCAGCATTCGCCCCCTTAATGCCCCCTTATGGGCTTTCCGCCTGAACCCTTTCCCGGAACGAAGCCGGTTTCTTTGGTTGCTCTTTGTAGATCGCATCTACCTTCGCCGCGGTGTCCCGGTTGTCGGTCGGAATCCAGTGAGCGTATACCCTCATCAGCGTTTCAATCTTGTCGCCGATCCGTTTGGCGACTTCGGCCGGGTCAACGCCGGCCGCGAGTAACCGTGAGGCGTGGGTATGGCGAAGCGTGTGAAACTTCCGGTAGGGGACTTTGGCTCGTTCGAGCAGTCTCGCCCATTCCTTCCGGACGAAGTTCGATCGGCGTAGATAGGTCCCCTTGCTGGTGAGAAACACTGGCCCGGGCTTCCTTTCTTCGATGTGCCTCTTTACGGCATCAAGGACGAACTCCGGAAGGCTGACGGTGCGAGTACCAGCCTTGCTCTTGGGTGGGTTTAGAAAGAACCCTTCCTTACGCTCGTCGATCGTTCCACGATGCGAACCGTACTTTCCTCAATGCTCAGGTCTCCCTTTTCAAGACACAACAACTCTCCCTCTCTGGCTCCCGTGCCGATTGCCAGCTTGTACAGCGCCTCGAATCGATCCCCTTCTGAAGCTGTTAGTATTGCCCTTATCTCATCATCGTCGAACACCTCGACTTCTTTTTCTAAGATCTGGGGCTTGGTGGCGTTCGCTGTCGGGGCCGTTTCGATCAATTCCTCTGATACGGCGAAATCAAGAGCGGTGGCCAATACCTCGCTGCACTTTTTCACTGTTCCTGGCTTCATGCCTTGGCTACTGAGTGTGGACAACAGTTTGGTTACCTGTTTGACTTTTAGCTTTTTCAGAGGTGTTCCACCAATGTTCGGTTTGAGGTGCTTTCGCACCACGACTTCGTACCAAGTCCAGGTTGAAGAGCGCGTACTCTGCTTGGCGATGTCGTTGAGCCAGTAGTCGAGATGGTCGCCCACAGTCTCCTTATCTTCGCCTGGCTGAGTCTGCCCCTTCTCGGCTTTGGCTTTCGCTTGAATCGCTTCGCGCTGCGTTCGTGATCGACCTTCCTTGTATCGCAACGATCCGTCTGGTCTAAAACCAACCACAGCCCGCCACACCCAACACTTCTTTGATGCTTTGAAGCATATTGAACCTGCTCCGCGTGCGCTGCGAGTTCCCTTGGCCTTGCCCCAAGATCGTTGTTTGGTGATTTCTCAGTTGCCATGTGATGACCTC
>DASZJS010000538.1:0-7803 GCA_035947935.1 Gemmata sp.
ATCGACACCAAGGCGGATGAGAAATCCACGACCTATCCGAGTTCACCCGGCCAACTCGTTCTCGGAAAGATGCTGCGCGATGAACTGCTGGCGATGGGACTCACCGATGCCGTGCAGAACGAACACGGTCTGGTATTTGCCACGGTTCCGGCCAACGTGCCGGGAGCCCCAACCATCGCTTTCAATTCACACGTGGATACCAACCCCGAGAATTCCGGGAAGAACGTCAACCCACAAGTAATCACCAACTACCCCGGCGGCGATATCGTCCTACCGAAAGACCCATCCAAGATCATCCGGGTGAGCGACAACCCGGACCTCAACGCTGTGATCGGCAAGACCGTCATTACGACCGATGGAACCACACTGCTTGGAGCCGATGACAAGGCCGGGCTGTCGGTCATCATGGAAGCTGCACGGATTCTGGTGGAGAATCCGCAGATCCCACACGGGCCAGTGCGGATCGTATTTACCTGCGACGAGGAAATCGGCTTTGGTGTGAAGCATCTGGAACCGGCCCAGGTCGGGGCCGTGGTGGCGTATACGCTCGATGGAATGGCCAGCGGAGAAATTGAGGATGAGACGTTCTCGGCAGACGCCGCGACTGTCACGATCACCGGAGTGAATATCCACCCTTCAATTGGCAAGGGACGGATGATTAACGCCGTGCGGTTGGCTGGTATGTATTTGGATCGACTGCCCAAGCGGTTGATGAGCCCGGAAACAACGAGTGGTCGGGATGGCTTCTTGCATCCGCTGACAATTGAGGGCGGTACTGGCGAAGTGAAGATCGGCTTCCTGCTGCGCGACTTCGATACGCCGCAGCTTGAAATTCAGGCAACAATCCTGCGCGAAATCGCCGGGCAGGTGGAGCGGGAATACCCCGGAGCGAAGGTAACGGTCGCGATTCGCAAGCAGTATCGCAACATGCGCGATGGGATTGCCAAGGAACCGCGTGCCGTGAAATTTGCCGAGGAAGCGACTCGTCGGGCTGGGCTGGAACCAAAGTTCCGGATCATCCGCGGTGGCACCGATGGGGCGATGCTGACCGAAAAAGGTTTGCCGACGCCAAACCTATCGACCGGCGAACACAACCCCCATTCGCCGCTGGAGTGGACGTGTTTGGAGGAGATGGAAGCGGCTGTCCGCGTGGTGATTGAACTCGTGCAGGTCTGGGCCGGGAAGTGACTTGTAGGGTGGGGCTCGGTCGCAAAGCCGACCGAGCCCCCTACAACCCTACTTCTTCATGACATAAGCCGAACGATCTCGCGTCAATCGCATCGTATCTAAAGCGGTCAGCACGAAGACGTCGGAGCGGTCCTTGTCCACAACCCGGGCATAACGCTGTTTGCCATCTGTTCCACCAACTACGGCACCAATCTCAAGCACTCGCTTCGCACCACCAGGTGAGGTAATGGTCAGCCGCATCTCGGGATTCTCCAAACCGAATAACTTGGGGTCGGCATCCTTATCAACCGCGTAACGATCGACCCGCAACGCTCCGAGTGTGCCGAGCAGTTCGTTTACCGCCCGCACATCAATCGGGTCGGTCGTCTTCGCGGGATCGAACCACGCTGGCCCGGCCTTCTGAAGCTCGAACTTTGCGCCACCCTTCGCGATTTCCACCCCTTCCACCTGCGCGACATCCACTTCCCAAGGTCGCCGCTGCCGGTATTCGGCAAGCACCCGAGCCGTCAGCATCGGATCGAGAAGCCCAACCAGTTCACTCTTGTCCGTGGTGACGTAGACCCGGCCATCGGGCGTTTTCTTGCCGAGCAACAGGGTGAGAACAGGCTTGTCGCCATCGAAGATCATCCACTTCGCTTCGGGTTTATCGATTCCAAACGCTTTCAGGTCACCGGTCTTTTGGGCAACCCAGGTATCGACCCTGATCTTGCCGAAATCGGCGATCAGCGATTCGAGTTCGCCGGTCTCGGCTGCTGCCGCCAGTGGTTCGGTCACCTTCCATGCTGCCCCAACCTTTGCGAAAGTGAGTTTCCGATCGCTGCGGTCGAGAATGGCCTTGTCGGCATCCACAAACTTCGCAAGCGTGTGATCCCGGAAGCCAACGACGGGCGTGAGCAGCTTGCTCACCAGAACTCTGGGAAGAACGCCAACAATCGCTTCCGGGTTCGGCGTATCGACCGCGGCGTAGCGGTCGCCATCCGGCTTTGCGGGGTCGATGAGATTGCCAAGCCGCAGGGTTTTCTGCTCGGCCTTGTCCCCAACGGTGAGCGTCAGCATGGCCGCGGGCGATTCGAGCCCGAACTGCTTGAACACCTCATCCTTCTTGCCATACGCAGCAACCTTCTCGGCCCTCAGCTTGCTGAGGGCATCGGCCAGTTCTTCCACAAATGGCTGGTCTGCCTTGTATTTTGCTGGCTTCACAACATCCCACCCAACTGCCGCGGCGGGAGCAAGTTCCAGTTCGTCCTTGCCCTGTTTGCGATTGAACCCGGCAAGTGTGGTCGGATCGAATGTCAGAAGCGTGCGGTCAGCGTAATCGAACTTCTTGCGCGTGAGGTTCTCGGCTGCCATCGCAGGGATCACTCCCACCGCTTTCCCTTCATCCACACGAACGAACTGTGAGCCTGCGGGGTCCACGTTGCCGAGTGCAATGGTGTGCGTTACAGGTTTGTCCCCGCTGAGGGTTACGCTGATTATGGTTCCAGGCTTCTCCAGTCCGAAATCCGCCCACTTGATGGTGTCTCCGTAAGCCGCGAGCCGACTTACCGGCAGACCGCTGACGATGCGGGTCAAGAGATTGATCCGCTCCGCATCCACGGCGAACGAAATGCCCTCGGCCGACCACTTGCCCTTTTCGTCCTTGATGAGTGAGAACGCATCTTCAGGTTTACCAGAAGTAATCCGCACCTTCGCGGTCCGGGTTGGATCCAGTATGAGAAGCGACCGGTCGAGCAGTTCGAGCGGCGGTGTCTGAGCGGCAAAGGTGAACGCCGCGGGGATCACGAACACCGGGGCGTTCGGTACATCCAGCATTGCATAGCGATTGCTTCCATCCGGCGTCAACCCGCCAACGATCAGTGTCTTGGTAACGGATTGCTCTTCATCCTTCGGTGGAGTGCCAGACGATGTCGGCTTCTTCTCCATGAAAGACAGCTTGAGACGGAGCAACGGCTTATCGAGCCCATAATCGGCCGCATTGGTTACCGTCATGGCCTGATACTTCACGGCTTGCAATGAGCCAATAGCTGTGAGAAGCGGTTGAGCATTCAAAAACGTGACGGGAGCCGTAAACGCGCCCGTCAGTTTCCAGTTGGTGTCATCCTTCGCGAGCGTAAAGCTGTCTTTGGCCGCATCGCCCGTGCGGGTAATCGCCAGTGCGGTGACTTTCTCGGGCAGGGTAGCCCAGACGCGGAGTGGGAGCAACCCGACAACTCCTGTGGTGAGTTGTTCCACAACGGTTGAGGGCAAACCGAACACACCGCCGGCATCCAGACGGGCAAAAACTTCCGGCTTGCCTGGCCGCGGATTGCCGAGTTCCAGCTTGTATGTCCGACCGCCAGTGAATCCCAGCGTCACCACCTGTGCCGGCTTATCGAGGCCAAACTCCTTCAGAATGTCCGGCTTTGGCGCATCCACCAGGTATTCGGTCGATTCCAGAGCGGAGAGGGTCGAGGCAAGTTGAGTCGCCTTGCCGGAGTCAGCTTCAGACACAATTGGTGTGGTTAATTTCCATTCGGTTGCACCCTCTTTGGAGAGGGCAAACCCACCGGAGGTGGCAGTGACGGTCACCGAAGAGAGCGTGGTATCGGCCGTATCGAAGAGTTTTCTTCCCCGATAGGCCAGTGGCGCTCGCGCAAGCAATCCCGACACAGTTTTCGGATAGAAAGTGGAGGTGAACCAGGAATCCAGGCCATCGGGGCCGAGCTTATCGCTTACCAGAGTGACCCGCGGCCAACCCATCACCTGGATCGGGAGCAATCGCTTGATCGCATCGGGCTTCCCAATCTGGAGATTGAATGTGTGGGGTGGGGCATCCGCTTCACCCTCAGCTCGTTTTTCACGAACAACGATGGTGATGAATGTGTCTGGCGTGGGTGCGTTTGTCGGGTATGTGGTATGATCCGGCCGATCGGATCGGAAACCGGCGATCTGATCGAGTAGTTCGTTTACGCGGGTGTTATCTGCCAGGAGTGGGTTCGGCTTGGCATCGAGGAACCAGCGATCCATTGTCTCGGTGGGATTGGTCGCCTTCGGATTCCCCTTCTTGCGCATCAATTTGACCTCCGGGCTGCCCATGTGCCGGATGGTAACCTCCTGGACCTCATCGGCTGAATACCGAGCCACTTGGGGATCGGTCAATTGCTCGACTGTCACAAACAGATCCGGAAACTTCTCGGCAGAGACGATAAACACCTGTGGGTTTCCATCCATCTTCGCAAATCGGTATTCGATAGGAATCTTCCGGGGGATTGTCTGGGGTGGCATACCCGGTTGAGCGGCCGGCAGAGTGATTGTCTCCGTGCGTTCACCGGTCTTCGCCACTTCGCCAAAGCGAACGGTGACGGGCTCGCCGTGTGTCTGTTTCACCGTTATGGCGAGCTTTGAGTCGGCAAGTCCAGTTCGCGCATCGAAGCTTGCCTTTTCCTCTTCTGTGGGGTTCTCGAACTTATCGACCCACAGATCCGATACCGCGACCAGCAGAGAACGCAACCGACCGGGCTCAGCGCGGTCTCGAACCGGCGCACTGAGACCCCAGGCATCGGCAAGACGGTCGGGTGGAATGGTTGGTTCGCCACCCTTGGCGTAGACCCCCGGTTCGGGCAACTTGCCCAGTCGGGTCAGGGTAAAATTCCCATCGAGTTGGGGGAGTGGTATGCCAATGAGGCGGACAGGCGGTCGGGAGATCTGAATCAAAGCCGTCTCTTCCCCGGGAAGAGTGACGGTGACCGGTGCCTCGGGGCCAGCTTGTGGAACCAGAGGATTCGGGGCCGGACTGGATGCGGTGATCTTGACCCGCTCCACATCCGTGAACAATTGCCGGCGGCGATAGGCGTCTGCCGGTCGATGGACCACGGGCATCACATCCGGCCCGAGTTGCAACACCTCCGGCAAATCGTCGACTTGAACAAACGCCGGGCGCGTGAAGGCCGTTTCCCCGGCACTGGGCGTAGGATCACCAAAGGTGAGTGTGGTGGTCTGGCTGTTGGCCGTAAGTTTGACGACCAGTGGCTTCTGATTGGGAGCAAGCCCATACTTCGCGAGATCGGCTGCCTCTGGAACTGGAATAGCCTGAAATCGGGTGCGAAGATTACCGAGAAGCGAGACGAGTTCCTGGACTTCCGGCTTGCGAGGCGGCCAGTTCCCGGGCAACTTCCAGCCGGAATCGGTGCCGGTTCGCTCAAGAACGAGAGGCTCGCCCGAAGAATACTTAACTTCGACCCGGGACAATGTCGCAGGGGTGAGGGAATCGAGAATCGCCGCGGCTTGAGACGTCGGCAACTCCGGATGGCTGGGCTTCAGCCCAACTTTTGGTCCCCATTCATCGCCCTTCCAAAGCCACACCCCGGCTGCAACCGCGAGCAGAACCAGGGCAAGGGTTGTTTTGCCATTCATCGTCGAGGTACTCGTTATTGTCGAGGATTTCAGGGAATGATGCCCTGGAACCTGAACCCTGGGAACCCAAACCCCACAATGCCATCCTCCATCACCGCAGCCGTCGGAACATCATTGCCATGAACCCGAGGTAGATGGCAACGAGCGGCAAACCAACCGCAGTACCGTATTGCCAGAGTTTGACTTCCTGTTCCGTCATCTCGACTCGGGGGAACGACCACGTTTGCTTGTCGCCCCGCGGCAACCGATCGTCCCGCCCGGTCAACCAGTTGACCGAGTGCAACAACAGTTTCTCTTGTGCAGGTTCCAGTTTCGACCCGGTGAAGAAATTTCCACTTCCGAACACGACCAGTCGCTGAGTAGGACGATCGAGTTGCTTCGCAGCGACGCTAAGCCCCGCAGCCATAATTCCATCCACGGGAGTCATCAACGCGGCAACCGATTCCTCCCGCGTATATGCTTCGTTTATCCAGTAAGCGGGAATCTTGCTTTCGATTGCCACACCAACCGGAAACGGTCCGCGTCGTTCCGCAGCTCGCGTGTTCCGCTTGGGATCGTTGGCTGGGGTCGGGTCGTATCGCGGCAGATAGGCAATGCGGCCTCGCTGGTCGGCAAGTGGGAAAGGCTTTTCCTCGTTCCAGGAGTCTGCCCCCGTTAACGCAAATTCGGCCGCAAACGGCAGGCGATCCTGCCACCCCGCAGCAAGATACACCGGTCGGAGGGCACGGAATCGCAGATCCAGTTTTTGCTCGACCACCCGCCCCGTGAGCCGGAGAGCCAAACCGATCGGGTTCGCGGCCCTTCCCGGAAGATCGGGTGTGATATCGAGAATTGTGAGCGGTGGAATGTCGGACATCCCGGCCCCGCCGAGTTGGGCACCCGACCGCCGACCGGCAAATGCCCGGGCCTCGGTATCGAACAGGATGGTTTCCTTGCCGAGTTCAATCCCCCGTTCGGCCAACAACTGCTCGAAGCCATCAATTGCATCCGGACGCGGACCGTTTGGACCAGATATAGGCCCAAGACATGCAAGAACCGGCTTCCCCGCCTTCATAAAATCCTTGATTGCCTCGGTCTGCTCCTTGTTGATTGCATGAAGCGAAGCTGAGATGCCGACTTGAGTCGCGGCGTTGATGACCGTGATGCGCGGCAGGATGAGGAGATCCACATCGGTGAGTAAACGCTCAAGTTTGGCTTTTACATCGGGCAACCGACGATCTTCAGTGGACCTTTCGTCCGCGAGGGCAACCTTCACCCGCGCTTCCGCAGCTATTCGCTCCTTCTCGGCCTCCGCGATTTGTTCTTCCGCCCGCTTCTTTTGCTCGCTGAGAGCTGCGAAGATCGTAGTTCGGAATGTGGATTCACTATCGCTATTTAGCGGTTGCCCGGATGCGCTCAACTTCCGATACGCAGCGACAACTTCCAGCCACTGCTGTTCCCGCGCTGCACGGCCGACTTCCGTGTAGAGTTCCCCCCGTTCGCGGACTCCGAGTGTCTTCGACTTCTCCAATTCCTCAACCACCACATCGAGAATTTGGCGATCGGCCTGGGCAGCATGACCCTTGTCCGCAGCTGCGGCCAGTTCGGCCTCGACCTGTTCCAGTTTGCTTTCTCGAGCTGTTTGAGCCGCAGGCTCCAGATCTTTTGTTGGGTCTTCCCAGTTTTTCTTCAGCACAATGTCGATGACATCGAACCCGTAATCGTCGAGTGCCTTTTTGAGGCCGGCTGTACCAAACGACTCGCGACCCGCATCGAGATCCGTCCCGAGGGCCGGGTGGACCACACACACCGCCGCCTTCGGTCGCCGCTCCTGGACCGCCAGAATCCTGCGCGCGAATGTTTCCTCGCCTTGTGGGAGCAGAACGAGGTTCCCGCGGCCTCCTTCCGCCTCCTTGCTTGCGGTTTTGTCGAGCTGGAGGAATTCGTTGAACGACAAACGCTGAACGCGCTTGTTGGCGTGGAAGAGGATGCTGTTTTCGGGAGCAGTGTCGATCGCCGTCCGAAGCTCAGGAGCATCCTTCGTCAGATTATCCATCGCGCGGTCGTAACCGAATGCTTCGGTATCGAAGACGACGACGTTAAACTGAGGGCCAAATTCCCGGAACAAATCCACCAAATCCTTCACTTTTTCGGTCACCACACGCTCGGCTTCGGATGTGTAACTATCCCGCTTGTCCGTCAAGGTGCCAAACGTTTTGTGCATCTGGAGGACAACAATCGTGG
>DASZJS010000539.1:0-4008 GCA_035947935.1 Gemmata sp.
GGAGCCAGGAGTAAGCAGCCAGGAGCCAAGTATCCACTTCGATGTCTTGCTGGATTCCTGGCTCCTGGCTCCTGGCTTGTGTTCTGTGACTGTCCTCTTGCCCCTTGCCCCTTGCCCCTTGCCCCTGATTCGTGCGATCACTTCTTCCCCTTCAGGTGTGTGTCGAGGAATTTGAATGCGGCGACTTGGGCCTTATCCATGTCAGCCTTATCCCACCCGCCATGACCCGCGAACGGAAAGGTGATGAGTTCTGCCGTTGCACCGGCATCGGTCAACATTTTGAGCAACATCTCCGAGTGTTTTATGGGGACGATGAGGTCGATCGTCCCGTGCAGGATCAGAATGGGTGGAGCATTCTTTGAGACATACGTAATCGGGGATGCTTTCTTATAGACGTTGGGGTCTGTTTTGCATTCCTTTCCGAGGAAGGGGACCATATAGCCATCTTCCAACCCTGGACTCGCGGCGTAGAGGCTCAAATCGGTTGGGCCAAAAAAGTCGATGACGCACTGCACCTGACCGTTCTCGTTGGTATTATCGCCCACATCGAATCCGGCCGATTTATCGCATAGCCCGAGCAAAAGTGCGAGGTGCGCGCCAGCCGAGAAGCCAACGGCCCCGAACTTCTTGCGGTCAGCATGATAGGTCTTCGCGTTTGCACGAAGGAAGCGAACAGCGGCACGGGCATCCTCGATCATAGCTGGGAACTTGTATTTCGGTACGAGCCGATAACTGATTGCGGCCGCGACGTACCCCTTGTTGGCAACAGCTTCGATCCAGCTCGGATGCAGCTTTCCATTTTTGTCCTTCTCGCCAACGGAGAAATCCTTGCGGCTGCCGCCTTGCCAGGCCCCGCCGTGCAGCATGACGATACAGGGAAACGGCCCCTCGCCTGGTGGAATGGCGATATCGAGCATGAGCTTTTCGCGGTCAACAGTAGCGTAGGTAATCCCTTTCTCGACGCGGACACCGGATTCCGGCTCAGCGGTGGGAATGGTTCCACCAGCCAATGGCTGGAGGGCGAGGATCATTGGCGTTAGGCAGAGAAAAGCGATTGCGAGGGAGCGCGTGAGTTTTGTCATGGGAACTCCGTGGCAATGCGGGACGGGAGTATTCTAGCCACGCGCCTGCTTTGTTTGCATCGGGAGTTCGAGCGTCACGTCTGCGAGTGAAATCAGTCCGTAAAGGGAGGGATTGTAGAGGGCAGCCCGACCCGCATGAAGAATCGCGCAAACGCCTGTGAGAAGTGTTCCAGAAACGGAGACTGGAGCCGCCAGCGAGAGCCGAGGGCGGCCGCATGTTGTTGGAGGTAGCCAATGGGCAGGCTGTAGATTTCCCGAAAGTTGACGACGAGGGATTCGCGGCTGATCGCCGGATTGGTTTGGGATGAGAGAAGGTGCAACCCTTCTCGGCGGCCTTTTCGTACCTCTTCCCACGCGCCTTTCTTGCCAAATTGCGAATTGACGGCTTCAAAAACGCGGGTAGCGAGTGAATCGGGCAAAGCGCCACGAGCCCGGTCTTCATGTTGGCCAGATCGCAGCTTTGGGTAAGGACGATCAAATCGCCTTGGCGCGGACTGGGATCATCACGGGTTGAGCCGATAGCGCAAAGTCATTCGGGACGACCGGCACGAAGCAATTCGGCAGGAAGTCACCCTGAGCGAGTTCGTGGCCTTGAACCGATGTCCAGAACGGCATCATGCCTGGGGTTACTCGGCGTTGGGGAAAGTCGCCGGCATCAATCGACCGGCTGGGATCAAGTGTGCTATCACGGCACCAACGGGTGAAAACGGTACTGGTTGGTAGGTGGAGTCATCGGCCTCGATTTCATCAGAATAGACGCTCGGCTCAAGCCGTTTGAGTGGCATCACCGGCTGTTGGCTTGAACCGGGTGAAATGACGCTATCCCGCAAGAGGATCACGATCGTCTCCTCCATGTTGCTCCCATTCATGGCCGCTCGGGCAAGGAGTGTCCCTTGCAGATCGGCAGGAATGTCAAGTGTTACGGTCATAGCAAGCATCCATCTTGAATAATCTAACTTACATACTAGCAGTTTTAAGCGGTTAAGTCCAGCCTTGCTTGGGCATGGTTGGCTTCCGATGAATTGCCAAACACGCTACCAGTGGCCGCAAATAAGGGCAAGGGGAGACATACCGGCCAGCGCTGCGCGGTACGGATGCCAGAGCCATTCTCCGTCCGACCACGCTTGTTGTCAGATTATTTGTGCAAGTGGCCATTGCACAATGTGGCGACCGTTACCTGCTCCACCTCACCGCTGGCTGCTATTCGATCACACTGATGTAGAGTTTCGGTTTGAGTTTCTTGAGTTCTTCGGCCGCCGCCTTGGTTACCTTGGTTTCGACGAGTGTGACATCCTCAAGGTTCGGTTGCTTCGCGAGGTGTTTCAATCCCGTGTCGGTCAACTTGGGTCCGGATAGGGTGATAGACCGGAGCGCCGGCAGCACCGGCAGCTTGCCCAGAGCTTCATCCGTGACGTTGCTATGGGCGAGGTTTAGAGTCTGGAGTTTCGGCATGCTGAGTTCCCCGAGGGCCGCGTCCGCGACGGGCATGTTCTGCAACCACAGTTCTTCGAGGTCGGGGAGAGCGTTCAGCAGCTTGATCCCGGAAGCAGTCACATGCGCCCCGCCCAGCAAGATGCTTTTCAGCGTCCTGACCTTGGCCAGGGCCGCGAGGGATTTGTCCGTGATTTTCTCCCCCTTCAGTACCACCCGCTCCAGCGTCTTTAGCTTGGCGAGCTCCTCAATCGCGGCGTCGTCCACGGGTGAGTAACTCAGATCAACGCTGGTGAGCATTGGAAAGCGACTGAGGTCTCGGAACGCGGCGGCTGTGAGTTTGGGACACGTCTGGAATTCAAGCCATTTAAGGCCGTCCAGTCCGTTCAACGCCCGGATCACCTCGTCCGTGACCGGGTGAGCATCCCCGAGCTGCGCCGTGAACGTAATACTTCGGATACGAGGGTGCCCGCTCAGGTCCTTGATGGTCTCTAGCGACAGGTTGGACGGAACCTTTACGTTGACTCCCGGAAACTTGCCGTATTGTACCTTCTCGGTAATGAACCCCTTTTTCGTCAGGTCCGCGATGACCGGCCCGTCCTCATCGACCGCTGGCGGCTTCGGCTTGGACGGCGGCTTCGGCTCGGGCCGCGGTTCGGAGATGAATGTGGTGTCGTCGCTCACCTTCTTCAGGGTCAGCATCACGAAGCCACCGACCTGCTTGTCGGCTTTCTCGTCAGGCTTGCCCTTGGACGGGTCCAAGGTCTTGAACTCCCGCGGCCGGAGCTGCGGCTCTGGAGCCCCCTGGATGAAGAGGGTGAGGGTGTCGCCCTCGACCTTGTAGATGCCGTAGCTCACCCACGACTTCTTGCCCGGCTCCTCAGAGAAGGTATCGATCTCCTTGGGCGATTTGGACAGGTCGAGCTTGTACCGGATGGTCTCGCGCTTGAACATCTTGAACTGAATCTGGTCCTTGCTGATCTTGACCGTGCGATCGAGCTCGGAGTCCTTGGCGAGCGACACGTCAGGTATCTTCTCGCCCCAAAGCTCGGACCCGACCACGAGGTACGTGCCTTCGATCCCCGGCTGCCCGGCCGGCTGCTGCCCGTCGGGGGTCGGGTTAGGCTCGGGTGTGGGGTTCGCGTCGGATCCAGATTTTTTCCCGCAGCCGAGGACCAGAAACGCTAAGAGCATGAACGCGATGAAGCGATGAGGTGGGTGCATCGTGGACTCCTGAAGAGGTACGGCGGGGCTAGCGTCACCTCTCCGCAAGCGGGGCAAGAGGAATCGGTATCCGCAAGGGGCGACACGCTTATTGAAGGATAATACAGCTTAACCAGCGACTTAGGCGTGAAGAACTCGCCTGAACACTCCAAACGTCCTGCGGTTGCACTCTATCGAATTTGCACTCTGTCTTGGGTTCACCCCACTGCCCCTTCCACCACCTCCCCGGCAACGTCGGTCAAGCGTTCATCGCGACCCGAGTGACGGAACG
>DASZJS010000540.1:0-7163 GCA_035947935.1 Gemmata sp.
CGCCTAAGACCTTTCCCAATGAGCGTTTTAGGCGAGCCGGGAGCGTCAGCGACCGGAGGCTACACAACTCAACACGCCTATAATCTGCTCGGTCATCGAAGAACATGAACGCATCAAGCTCACTCAACGCGACAGCCGTCTCGTCTTGAAATTGCTTGAGAATCCCCCTGCACCTAACGCGAAGTTGCGAAAAGCGGCCCGCGCCATGCCAGAGCAGTCATGAGCCTACCCGACCCGCTTTTTACGCTTCTGTGCCATGCCAAGCAGATTAGCACAAAAGAGCTAAGTTTCCAGCGACATCTGTGCCTGCACATTGTTAACAATCAAACTGACCCACTACCCACAATCGTGTTGCTTTGAAACTGAATTTCGGAGCGACACTCCGGAATCGCAGACTCGATTTCGATCAATTCGGCTTCATCTACAGCATGGCCTCTTGCTCTAATCGCTTGCTGAACAACATGACGGGTAGCCGCTTGATAAGCGAGATTGATAGTATCGCATGCGGCATCAACTGCCCGGCCACGGCGTGCCAGCATGTGGACTAGATCAACGGCAGACTGTACCGCACAACCCCAGCCAGTTGAAAAGTTCAGGGGCGAGTCCTCGTCCGGCAACAACGCTTCAAGCGGCTCAACTCGAGCTAGTACTACTGCGGGGTCTATATTCGAAAGCAACTTACTCGAATCCAGAACATAATTCGTATAAGAAATCGTTTCAATTACCATATCTACATCATGGTCCCTCGCATCGCTACGCCATCTGCCGACCCCGGCTTGGATGGCGTGTGTGACGCAAACAATGCTGGCACGAGATAGTGTGTCTGAATTTGATGGCCGCTGGCGAATCAGCGGCTCTACCCTTTGTTGCCATAATGACATATTGCACTCGAGAATCTATAGAGTTATATCTCTACCAGACGACAATCTGACAGCACTGCGAATACAAGCTGGCGAGAACTGTTTTCCTCACTAGCCAAATGGTACATATGTGGTGCCACCTAGATAAACCAATCTGACACCTACCCGTCCCGCGGTTACACCAGACCACCCAAATCCTGCCAGAACCCAGGGTACGTCTTCGCCACACATCCCGGATTGCGAATCACTACACCCGGCACCTTCAAGCCAATTAGAGCAAGACTCATCGCCATCCGGTGATCGTTGTACGTATCCACTGCACAACCTCGCAGCGGTGCTGGCGTGATGGTCAGGCCATCGGGTCGTTCGTCAACAATGGCTCCGAGTTTGCGGAGTTCGATGGCCAGAGCCGTAATCCGGTCGGTTTCCTTGTGGCGAATGTGAGCGACGTTTCGGATGGTGGTCGGACCTTCGGCAAAACACGCCACTGCGCTGAGAGTCATCACGGTGTCGCTGATGTCGTTCATGTCCACATCGACCCCGCGAAGAGTCCCACCGTGGACCGTGATTCCCGATTCGCACTCTTCCACGCGACAACCCATCTGTTCGAGTAAATCAACAAACCGCACATCGCCTTGAAGCGACTTCCGCGTCAGTCCCAAGACAGTAACCCGCCCGCCGGTAATCGCCGCGATAGCCCAAAAGTAAGATGCGGCCGAGGCATCGGGCTCGATGGCGTAGCGAGCTGGACCGGTGACGGTATCGCGAATCGGGTGGATGCCGTATCCGCGATCGGTTCGCTCGACCTCGCACATCCAGTCCCGGAGCATTTGCACCGTCATGTCTACGTAGGGTTCGGAAACCAGTCCGCCCTCGGGACGTAATTCGGTTTCCACACCTGCAAAAGGAGCAGCGAGCATTAATCCACTGAGGAACTGACTGCTGACAGAACTCCGGACGGTTATCACTCCACCCGGCCAACGCCCGTTTGCTTCGATCCGAACAGGCGGGCAGCCGTTTGCAGTTTCACTCGTCGCCTTCACACTAAGCTGTCCCGAGAGAGTATCGAGCAAGTCCTGGATGGGTCGCTCGCGCATCCGGGGAACACCATCAAGGCGATAACATCCGTTGCCAAGCGACAACATCGCGGTCAGGAACCGGACAGTTGTTCCCGAATTCCCAACGAACAGGTCGGCCTCTGTGGCTGGAATAATTGTTTGGCGTTCGTTCTTCCCGAAGTCAATCGAGTCTGTCTGCCAGGAGGGGAGAAACTCAAACCCGAGCCGTTCGAGACAGGCGAGCATCACCTCGGTGTCTTCACTTTGAAGTGCGCCAGTCAGGATTCGTGGTCCCTGCCGAGCCATGAGTGCTGCCAGCACCAGCGCGCGGTTGGTGATGCTCTTGCTCCCAGGAACCGTCACCGCTGTGGATGGAGGCTTCAGGAGAGGAAGGATTTCCAATTCGGGTGGATAAGTGATTGTGGACATTTCTTAGCAAGTGGGGTCAGTTACCCGATTCCTGTTTCGGCGGTTGGGAGGAAGGGGGGTAGGTCACTCGCATCAGGAACAGCCCCTCGGGTGGGGCCGTTGGGCCAGCGAGTTTGCGATCCATTGCGATCAATACATCGGCAATCTGCGTTTCGGGCCAGAAGCCGCGGCCAACCTGCACCAGACTTCCCGCTATGGCCCGCACCATGTTGTAGAGGAAGCCATCCGCCTCCACATCGATCCAGATGAACTCGCCAAAACGGTTTACTGCCAGGTGAGTGATCGTCCGCACGCTGGTAAGCCGGTTCGGCCATTCTGTCTCGAAACACCGGAAATCGTGCCGACCAACAAGACACGGACTCGCTCGCCGCATGGCTTCGATATCGAGCGATTGCCGCACGAACCACGCATACTTCCGCATGAACGGATCGAGTACGCGGCCATCCTGAATCACGTAGCGATACATCTTCCGCAGAGCATCCTTGTTGGCGCAGAAACTCTGTGGCACCTCCACAACCTCGCGAACGGACACATCAACCGGCAACTTCGCGTTGATCGCCTTGAGGAGCGTTTCGCACGAGAGCTTTGTCGCGGAGTAAACATTCGCGACCTGAGCGACTGCATGAACGCCCGAATCCGTGCGACCGCTGACGTTCGCCCGAACCCGCTCCTCGCGGGTGATCTCCGCGATAGCTTTCTCAAGCGTCTCTTGAACCGTTCGCCGACCGGGTTGCGTCTGCCAGCCGAAGAAATCAGATCCATCGTAGCGGATGGTGAGCTTCAGATTACGCATAATACTGTTTGTATCTTTTTAGTCAGCGTCCGATTTGCTTCTCACATCTCGGCTTTCAGCAATTCAGACGGATGTGCTTCTCCGTGCGCTCATCGACCGCGCTGGATCTGCCGAACCTGCGGGCCGGTTTCTTCCAATCGCATTCATCGCACCAAAACTCACGCAACATCTCAGACTCCGATCAGCCGATATCATCCGTATTTGGTGATTAGCTCCGGCGTGCATCGGGGTTGTCCGTTCTTCCCGACCTGCATATACTTTCTTCTCTTTTGAGGAAAGCGTGGCCATTGATAGGTCACCGGTTTGGGTAGGGTCTCATGCGGTTCCACCTGATCGACCGGATCGATGGCTGGGAACTGGGTAAGTCGTTGCGGGCATCCAAGTTCCTCGCCCTTGGCGAAGAATACCTCGCGGACCACTTTCCTCGTTTTCCAGTGATGCCTGGAGTGCTAATGCTCCAGGCCTGCGTCGAAGCTGCTTCCTGGCTGTGGCGGGTTTCGACCAACTACGAACACCCGATGATCGTGCTGAGAGCGGTGCAGAGTGTGAAGTACGGAACATTCATGCAACCCGGCCACAGAATGGACGTTACGGTTGAGTTAACGAAAACCGACCCGGTGAACGCAACCACAACCTTCAAGGGGAAGGGCACAAACGATCGCGGCGAACAGACAGTTGCAACCCAATTCACTCTGCATGGGTATGGGCTTGCTGACCGCGGTGCTGCCGGGATTGCAGCGAACGAGAAACTGCTGGCTCACTGGAAGGCTGCCTGGGCCGTGTTGACCGGTGAGTTGATCCGAAAACGATAAAATCCTCAGCAGCTGAGCGACAAAACATTCGGTTAGCGTGCGAATTTCGTCAGAAAGCGCCGAGATGACTCTCAAGGATCAGATTGCAGTCGTGACGGGCGGGAGCCGAGGGATCGGAAAGGCAATCGTGCAGGCATTGGCGAAAGAAGGGGCCAAGGTCGCGTTTGTCTATCGCGGGAATGAGCAGGCAGCCAAGGAACTCGAAGCCGAAGTAGCGGCTGGCGGTGGAGTTGCCCGGGCATACCAGGGCGACGTTGCTGACCCAACCGTTGCCGAGCGGATCGTTGAAGCTGTTCTGGCGGAATGGGGACGGCTCGATATTCTGGTAAACAATGCCGGGGTCATCCGGGACAAGCTCTTCCTCCAAATGGAAGTGGATGACTGGAACGCCGTTATCGGCACGAACTTGAATGGTCCGTTCGGGTTCTGTAAAGCCGTGGCGAAGCAAATGGCGTTCAAGCAGCGGTCGGGACGCATCATCAATGTGTCCAGCGTCGCAGCGGAACATGTGAATGTCGGGCAGGCAAACTACGCCGCGAGCAAAGGGGCGTTGAACAGCCTGACGCGAGCCCTGGCGGTGGAGTTGGGTCGGCGAAATGTGTTGGTGAATGCAGTTGCCCCCGGGTTCATTGAAACGGACATGAGTCAGGCTGTCCGAAACCTGGCCGGGGAAGACAACCTGAAGAAACTGATCCCGGTTCGCCGCCTGGGTAAACCTGCGGACATTGCCGCCGTGGTGGTGTTCCTGGCCGGTCCATCCGCAGCGTATATCACTGGACAGGTGATTACCGTGGATGGCGGTCTCAGCCTCGGGGCGGTATCCGGCTGAGCCCGAAGCTGGAGAGAGACTTATGACGCACGATGAGATTTTCGCGAAGGTCCGCACAACCCTTGTTGATGCCTTGAACGTGGACGATAGCGAGGTCACTCCGACGGCGCGCCTTCAGGGTGACCTGAACGCCGAGTCGATCGACTTCCTCGACATCGTGTTCCGGCTGGAGCGGCAATTTAACCTGAAGATTCCACGGGAAGACCTGTTCCCGGAAACGATCTTCCAGGGCGATCCACGGTTCGTCTCCGATGGCAAAGTGAATGCCGAAGGGTTGATCGAACTGCAGACGCGGATGCCTTACGCCGATCTGACTCAGTTTCGGAAGGATCCGCGGCTCGACAAAATCAATGACCTGTTCACCGTCGATCTGATCGTCCGCTACCTGGAATCCAAGGTCAAATAGCGTGTTTTCGTTCTTCGTCCCGCGTCCTTCGGGAAGACATACCATCGTTCTGCTCCGTTGAGTTTTCACAATGGCCCTTCGTCCCTTCATCGTGCGGGGAGATGAACGCGTGAAAGCTGGGTAGTTTTCGCGAAGGACGAGGGACGAAGGACGAAATAACGATCATGCGGTGGACCTGGATCGATCGATTCGTAGCCTTTGAACCGGGGAAGTCGGCCGTTGCGGTCAAGAACTTGAGTTTGGCCGAGGATCACTTTGCGGACCACTTCCCGGGTTTTCCCGTGATGCCTGCTCCCCTGATTCTTGAAGGGCTTGCTCAGACCGGAGGCATTCTCGTCGGTGAGGCCAATCGCTACGAGAAGAACGTGGTTCTTGCCAAGATGTCCGCCAAGTTTCACCGCGAAGCAACTCCGGGCGAGCAATTGACCTACACGACCACCTTGCTTGACTTAAACGATACCGGAGCCCGCGTGAGCGGCACGGCCCATAGCGGTAGCGATCTCGTTGCCGAAGCCGAAATCATGTTCGCCCACGTCAGCCCGGCCCAGTTGCCTCCGGGTTTGCCCGATACCAAGTTCGTTTTCAGCGGCGAATTGACCCACTTACTAAAGATGGCTGAGGCGATCGCACGCCCTCAACCATCGGGGTGAACCACCTAGCCAGGGACGTGAGCCCTGGATACCAATTTTTGATATACTGTTGGGAATTCGCATGGTCCAAACCCGTGCGGTTTCGCGCTACAACCGGCTTCCCCCACGGTCTCAGCGCACCCGAAAAGTCGTCCGACCTGGACGATCCGAATGGAATGGGGGGCACCGGCAGGCGGTCCGGTAAGGCCAGGCGATTGTGATGCCCACCCGGGTGATGGACATGACGACCAACTCCCGCCGTACCGTTCTCACCGGGCTGGGTGTGATCTGCCCAATCGGTACCGGCCCGGCTGCATTTTGGCAAGCCCTTCGCGCTGGTGTTCCGGGCGTTCACACCATCACTTCTCTCAATCCGTTTGCTTTACCCTCCAAGATGGCCGGCGAAGTTCGCGATTTCTCGGCCAAGTCTCTAATCGAGAGATCGTATCGCCGCACGCTCAATGCTATGGCCCGAACAGTCGAGTTCGGAGTGATTGGCTGTCAGCAGGCAATGCAGGATGCAGGGCTGACGAAAGGGACCGTGCCGCCGGAACGGATTGGGGTTGAGTTCGCATCAGTCATGGGAGCGACGGAACTCGATGACCTTGGTCCGGCCAGCAAGACATCCCTGCGTTCCGATGGGTCCGGCCCCGATATGGCCACCTGGGGCTCGATTGGGCTGAACGAAATCCCACCGCTCTGGATGCTGAAGTATCTGCCGAACATGCCGGCTTGCCACGCCAGCATCATCTACGACATTCAGGGACCGAGTAACACCCAGATACCCGGCGACACTGCCGGCGCGGTCGCTTTGGGCGAAGCTGTTCGGATTATTCGGCGCGGTGCCGCTGATGTGATGCTCGTTGGAGGAAGTGAAGCCAAAGTTCACCCACTCAGCCTGAGCCGTTTCAATCTCTTCGCCCAATTCTCGAAGAGAAACCATGACCCCGAGGGGGCCATTCGCCCGTTCGACCGCGACCGGGACGGCACTGCTCCGGGCGAGGGTGTCGCGGCGTTCACTCTCGAGGATCTCGATCACGCACGCTCGCGAAATGCGAAGATTTACGGCGAGGTGATGTCTGTAGCCAGCGGCGTTGATCGTGGTCTGACTGGTCGCGGGCTTGCCCGGGTCATTCGCAACGCTCTGGGCGCGGCCGATATCCAACCGCGGGATATCGACCATGTGAATGTTCACGGCCTGGGCACAATCAATGGCGATGCGTTTGAAGCGCGCGGCATCGCGGAGGTATTCGGTAAATCGGTCGAGGTGTTTGCTCCGCTCAGTCGCTTTGGGAATCTTGGAGCGGGCTCAGCGCTTCTGGAACTGGCGTGTAGTGTCCTGGCTCT
>DASZJS010000541.1:0-3335 GCA_035947935.1 Gemmata sp.
CGGCCATCGGCCGCTCGCCCTGGTACACCTCGACCTCGACCGATGGCTGGTTGTCGGCCGCAGTCGTGAAAATCTCGGGCTTGCGAGTCGGGATCGTGGTGTTGCGGGGGACCATCGGTGTGAGAACCCCACCGAGCGTCTTGATCCCAAGAGTGAGCGGAGTTACATCGAGCAACTGAATGTCGGCTGCCGCACCCAGGAGCAACTGAGCTCCCTGAATTGCTGCTCCGATCGCCACGACCTCGTCCGGGTTCACGCCACGGTGTCCTTCCTTGCCAAAAATCTCCTTCACCAGCTGTTGGACGCGGGGCATCCGCGTCATCCCACCGACCATCACGACCTCATCGATCTGATTCGGTCGCAGTTTTGCATCGTTCATCGCGGCAAGAACCGGCTTCTTGCACCTCTCGATAAGGTGTTCGACCAATCGCTCGAACTGGTTGCGCGAGATCGACCGAACCAGGTGGAGCGGATTGCGGTTCGCATCCATCGTGATGAACGGCAGATTGATGTCCGTATTAGTCGATTGGCTCAGATCCTTCTTGGCCCGCTCCGCGGCGTCCTTGAGCCGTTGCATCCCCATCGGATCCTTCCGCAGATCGATGCCGCTCTCCTTCTTGAACTCATCGGCGATGTAGTCCATCAACACCTGATCGAAGTCATCGCCGCCAAGGTGAGTATCGCCGTTTGTTGCCAACACCTGGAAGACGCCATCCTCGCCCACATCGAGGATCGAGATATCGAATGTGCCGCCGCCCAGGTCGAAGACTGCGATCTTCTCATCCTTCTTCTTGTCGAAGGCGTAAGCAATGCTGGCTGCGGTAGGCTCATTGATGATCCGCATTCGCTGCTTGACGACCTTGCCATCCTTGCCACGTATCTCGTACTCGGTGTCGAACCCCGCGATCGCCGCGGCGTCGATGGTGGCCTGCCGCTGCGCATCGTTGAAATACGCGGGGACAGTGATGACGGCCTTGCGGACGGTGTGCCCGAGGTAGGCTTCCGCGGACTCCTTGAGCTTCCGCAGCACCATTGCGGAAATCTCAGGTGGGGTGAACTGCTTGCCATCGATGTCCACTTTAACCAAGTCGTTCGGCCCACCGACGATCTTGTAGGGGACGAGTTTTTCCTCGCTCTCGACCTCAACGTGTCGACGGCCCATGAAGCGCTTGATCGAGTAAATCGTGCGTTTCGGGTTGGTCACAGCTTGCCGTTTGGCCTGATCGCCAACCAGACGGTCTCCCTTGTCCGTGAACGCCACGACGCTCGGAGTGAGTCGATTTCCATCCTGGTTCGGAATGACTTTGACCTCATTCCCTTCCATTACGGCAACCACTGAGTTTGTGGTCCCCAGGTCGATGCCGATGATTTTTTCTTCAGCCATGTTTAGGTTCTCCTTATGAACTGCGACCCGGTTGCGGGGTTGTTCTCTATCAGTGTAACTCGGACACGAAGAACAGCCAGCATTTCTCAATGGATCGCGGGTCGGTTTGTGTTCACTCTTTTGATCCCACAACTCCCGGATGAGATTCACGATTTGTAGGAAAGTAAGCAATCACCGTGCCGACATCTCCGTCTGAAGGTTTGATAATATGTAAATTGCTACAGACAAAACATTTGCAGCTCGTTCTTCACTCTCGCGTTGGACAAGAAAACGCAAGTTCTGGCTGCCATGTGTCATTTTGGCGGCAGAGAGTCAACTGCTTGGCACATACCGGATTCACTCGTGGACGGATCTCGCGTCTCGATCTGAATATTCAACAAACTTGATCCAATCCTCCGATGCAGCTTTTCTTATTATTATGAATGCCATACAAATTGACTCTTGATGGTTTTAACCTCAACGACAAGACATTCGGACGGTACGACCCGTCATTCCTGTGATTCTCTCTTTGAGTGGTTCGTTGACGGTTCATCGTCTCCCCGGTAGATTCTCAGCGATCCTTATTACACTCACACGGGCTCCAAGATGACCCGCAAGTCCACAAACGAGGCAGAGCAGCCCTCAACCGATAAAGCTGCCTCGAATTTGAAAGCATTACGAAGTCAGATCGACAAACTCGATCTGCAAATTCTGGAGTTCTTGAATAAGCGGGCTTCCATCGCTGGGCAGATTGGCAAAGTGAAAGCCGATCACGGTGGTGAAGTCTTTTCTGCGGCCCGTGAAGAAGAAGTTCTCGGGAATGTTCTCGGAGCAAACAAGGGACCACTCCAGGAAGTGACGCTCCGTGCGATCTTTCGCGAATTGATCTCCGGTTCCCGTGCGGTGGAGAAAGTTCAAAGGATCGCTTTCCTTGGACCGGAATACAGTTACAGCCATTTGGCGGCCCTCGAACGCTTCGGGGAGGCAATTGCATACAACCGCACTGCAACTATCGCAGCCGTATTCGAGGAAGTATTCCGCAAACATGCTGACTACGGTGTCGTTCCGCTGGAGAACTCGACGGATGGCAGAATCGCCGACACCCTCGATATGTTCATTCGTCTGCCGGCGATCAAGATTTGTGCTGAGATTCGGCTGCGCGTTCACCATCACTTGCTGGCAAATTGCCTCCAGACCGAAGTACGACGGGTGTACAGCAAATCGCAGGCTCTCAGTCAGTGCCGGACCTGGTTGAGCAAAAACCTGCCCCATGCCACGCTGCACGAGGTAGCGAGTACGTCCGATGCCGCCAAGCTCGTCCTCACCGAACCGAACGTCGCGGCGGTGGCCAGCCGACAGGCTGCGGTTCGGTGGGGGATCAACACTCTCTGCCACAATATCGAAGACTCACCCTTCAACGAAACCCGATTCGCAGTTATTGGGCCGTCGGATAGCAGCAAGACCGGCAACGACAAGACCGCGATGATGTTCCAGGTCAGCCATACGCCGGGGGCACTCGCCGATGTGTTGGGCATCTTCAAACAGAACAAACTGAATCTGACTTGGATTGAATCGTTCCCCTATCGCGAAGCCAAGGGGGAATACATCTTCTTCATCGATTTCGATGGGCACCGCGAAGACCCCAAGGTGCGCAAGACCATCGCCGCTATGGAGGCAATCTGCGATTCCGTGCATATCCTCGGCTCGTTCCCACTCGCCAGGCCAGCGGAGGAGTAAGTCAGGTGGCGAGCAAGACACCCCATTGCTAACGCTCTGGGTTCGCCACGAGAGGAAAACGCCTCCGTTTCCGGGCGAACCCAGAGCGTTAGCGACGGGGTGGATCGGGTAGAGCATTTCCTGCTCGCCACCTCAAGTCGGAAGACCGAGCAACAATGGCTGCTGCCGGGGCCGAGGTGAACGTTTCAGAAACGATCGCGAGTTGCAGTCGGCATCGTGCCTATTCTGGGCTCAC
>DASZJS010000542.1:0-9839 GCA_035947935.1 Gemmata sp.
CCACGATCGGCAGCATGGCACTCTTCTGACGAGCGAGTGAAACCGGGTGGTCGATCGTGTACTGGAAGAAGTCGCCCAACGCACCCGCGGTTGCTGCATTGCCCACGCTACTTGTGGCGAGCCGTCGCCCCATTTCCGCAGCAGATTCCTTCGCGAATTTCCCATCGCCATCATCACCAAAAGTTCGCTTTAGCGACTCCGACTCGGGCCTTGCTTTCGCTGCACCCTTTCCCCCTTGGGCAGAACCACCGGCACGCAAGGTGACTTCTCTCTCCTTAGTCATCTTTTCCAACTCTTCGAGTTGCCTGCCTTCGCCACGTGCAACACCATCACCCCGCGCATTGAATCCTCCACGATAGGTAACCGGTCGGAGTGAAGCAAAGAGTTCGGGTTCAACCGTGGGCCGATCTACGTATAGCGGGTTGTAAAGATCCATCTTGAAGCTGATCGGCCGACCGCTGATAAGCGCCATCTTCACGCCAGCCCAGTCCTCATCGGTGGGGTTCTCGACCATCGCCCAACCTTGCAAATAAGGCTTTTCCTTATCTGCAAGAACCAGCCGATAGCTCGTCTTCCAGATCGGTGCCTCGATCACATAACCCACCTGAACCTTTCGCTTCCCCTCACCGGCAAAGTGCAACTGAACCGACTTCTTTTGACTATCGTGACTGAGCGCGAGGACATCCAGAGCCCGGCGGAACTCGGATTCGATCACCGGGTTGGCAAACTTCAACTGCTGAATCTCCGGGAGCTTGACACTCCGAAGACCCTCGGAACACCACATATTCAACACTTCAACATCAACTGTCGTGTTGCCCTTTGCTTCCTTCTGCGGTTCGACGCCGACGATGACACCGCTCAATTTCCCGGGCTGATTGGTCGCCCCCGGAGTGAGAACCACATCGACTCGTTCGCCGCGCATCTGGGAGACGATTCCCGCGAATGTGGGATTACTATTCAGGTTGATGGCAAACGAAGAGAGTGTGCGGGAAATGGGCTCGCGACTGTCGTAGGAAACGGCTGCGATCCGTCCGTTGTCGAAGTCTTCGAGAACCATGCTCTTGAGCAGGTCGTTGATGTCTTGCTCCGGGAATGTCAGATCGACCCTGGCATCATCCATCACTTCGCCCGAACGGCTGAAGTAGCCAACACCACTGTTGAACAGCACCACGCGGGTGATCGGCAGCGTTACCGCTGGCTTCACATCTTGCTTGGCAACGCCATCGACTGCGCCCAGCAGCGTGTCAGCTCCCACGCCCAGTGTCACACCCAAACCCACTGCCCCTGCCACCGGAGCCACTAATAGCCACTTCGATGCCATCACTAAACCTCCAAGGATGTGCCCCAGTGGGGCGGAAAGGCGATATGCGTCACGGACCTTGTAATACCTATCCGACGGGAAACTCCGGGCGAGAGTTTTGCGCAATCTGGTTTGTTACGATTAATTCAAATGGAATAAGCAGCCGTGACTGCTAGTTGTCGCCAAGATCAAGGAGGAAAAGGAATACGAGTCGAGACCCTTAAGAGACTCGGGCCGAAGAGAGATGAGGTTTGACTGCTGGCCCTGCGGCACAAGGCAGGCAACAAACAGGAACACTTGAGACATCTTCCCTCGGTTCCATGCCTCAATCTGGAAATACACAGATCTTGGATTTGCCCCATTACCGGCGGCCAGTGTAAGCAGCGATGCTTTCCGAGCCCATCAGAGCAATGCCGATACCGGTACTTACTCCAAGCCGAACGAGCATTTCCAGCACCGCCAGAATCGCCGCACCTGTGCTGAGATAGCGCAGCACTGCCAGACCACCGAACACGAGCCCGATGAGTCCGAGGACAGCTCCGATCAGGAACAGCACACCCAAGACCACACGCGCCCAGTCATGCCGCATATACAAGAATCCGAGCAGGACAGCACTCAGGCTAAAGCTGCCCAGCATCCACGTAAGGCTGATTATCCTGCTCCGACGAAGGGCATCTTGCATTTCCTTGCCACCCACCACTTTGTCAAACTCTTTTTCCCACTTTTGCTCGAAATCCTTGGGCATGTCTTTCCCAAGTTTCTGATAAGCTTCCTGAGTCTGTTTCTTGGCCATTTCCATGGGATCGGGGGCTGCCAGGTAATTGATCAGGCTCACCAGATGCATGCCCAAGACAATGCAACAGATGATGATGACGAATGTCTTCCCTTGGCTTGCCGCCGGGTTCTTGTGGCGGACCCGGGACCGGGACCGCTTCTTCTTTTTGGTTGGCGCTGGTTGCTCTTGTTCTTCGTCCTCAGGCGTCGGCAGTTCGGCTTCAGCCTCCGACCGCTTCTTGTTGGTTGGCGCTGGTCGCTCTTGTTCTTCGTCCTCAGGCGTCGGCAGTTCGGCTTCAGCCTCCGCTATCGTGACCTTATGCCCACAAGCGGGGCATTTGACGGAGCTGCCAGCCTTGTCGTCATCTGTACGCAGCGCCTTATCGCAGTTTGAACATGTGAATCTGATCACGAGCGAATCTCCTATAGCCGAATTGCAAAGTTAAGCAGAAGTGTCGGCTCGAACGCACGTGACTTATCCTTATCCCGCATCACCGTTCAATTGTCCAGCTATTTCTGGTTGGGCTTTGATGGGAAAACGTCTTCGCTTCTTTCGTTCCGCACTCCGAGTTCATCGCTCCAAGATCATTCCTCTTCCGGACCGAAGGTATCCAAAGTGGACCAATCGGGGATATCGATGACGCCGAGCGGCTTTTCGACCTTGTGAACGACGTAGCGCCCGGAGCGGAATACAATCGGCTGGTTCCACGGGAACGCGTTTCGCTGCGATGCCGGGAACCATTGCGGGAGTCGGCGCGAATCGCCATTGGCCCCCGGCGCGTAGGCCTGATCTTTGTAGTACGTCATCCGCATCAGATCGCTAACCACGTATCGCTGCCGACTTGCAGCAACTTCCGAGGCGATCCGTGCGGCCTGCGTGCGAATTCCGAGGGCAGTTCCGTAGTGCATGTAACGGGTTGCGGGTTCCTGATCGAGCATCAAGTAAAGAGGGTGCGTACTATCGTGCCAACAGTTCAGCTCTCCAGGACCGAGCGGTGGGTTCTGCTTCTTGAGGAATCGGGCCACCTCCTCCAGATCCTCCCAATTAGTTGCGCAAAAGACATCGGTGTAATGCCCGAGTTTGTCCCGCAGTTCCGCTGACCCACTTTCTTGCCAGCATCGGGGCCAGAGTTGCATGATCCGGAAATCGGTGAGTGGATCGTGTCCTACACGCATTTCGGATAACCGCGGCTTCATCGTTCGGGCCACCGGAGCCAGGGCAGGAAAGTTTAAGATCGCCGCGAGGATTGTAAACCAGATGAGATACGCAAACCCAAATGCCCAGCGGTGAGAGGCAACCACCGCCATCCCAAGAAGCAACAGCGGCACTTGCACGTAATCGAATCCCTTCTGGAGAAGAATTGCCTGCGCCAGCCATCCGAGATAGAACGCCGCGAGCAACGCCCGGGCTGTCGCGGTAGACTCTGAACTGGCCGGCGTATAGAGCCAGCGTCCCCAGATTCGGTAAGGTTCTCCGGGCTGTCGCGACCACACCCGAGCCTCCCAGAGAGCCAGAAGCGCAAGCGGGATCGCCGCGTTATGAAGGATGCTCCAGGGACGAAAACAGTAAAACGTGTAATTGAACCGTGCGAGTGAGCTGCCCCACATATCGGCAAGATAGCTGGGATTCCAGTTCAGGAAGACATCGAGGAAGTACGGCCACGCTCCTGTTCCAATCAACCACGCCACCCCAGCCGCTCCCACGATCAAGCCGCCCGTTACAAGGCCGGTGAGATCAAGCAATATCCGCCGAACACTCTCGCGCCGGGCAAGTGTGATGGCCGATAGGACCCACAAGGCAAGCGCCGGGACCACGACATGCGGCTTCACCCACACTGCCGCACCCCAGACCATCCCTTCGAGAACAGACCGCCCGAACCGGATCGCGAGTGAAGGTGGAGATGGGAGAGAAGTTTCACTTGCCATTGACTGGCTGATCGCTGAGAGCATCGGCTTGGTTGTGCGCGTGAGTCGCAATCGTGCCGCACCCAGTGCCGGGAGCAGCAGCCACGGGTCGCGCTGCATGTGATTGAATTCCGAGCTGAATGGGTAGAAAAGGGCAACGGCAGCCGCGAGCCATGCGACCGAATAGCCCGCTCCTCCCGCTCGTCGCACCCACGCCACCAGCAACGCAACCTCGGCCGCAATGACCAGCAGATCGACCGCCCGCAACGCCTCGTAGCTCCATCCCAGCAACAGCCTGACGGAAGCCATTGCCCAGTCAATTCCCGGGAGGTTGGTGTCGAACACGTCCCGGTAGTGGACTCCTCCACGAAGCATCGCTCGGACAGCCATATCGTGCAGAGTCACATCGTTCCACGGCGGCATACACAGGAACAACGGCACTCCCGCCAGCAACGCCAGGGCAGTTGCGACCCAGCCGCCCGCAGCGGAACGCCATGGAAGGAAGCGGAGGTGACTGTCGGGAGAAGTTTGTATTGCCGCA
Source organism: Gemmata sp. (assembly GCA_035947935.1). GTDB lineage: Bacteria > Planctomycetota > Planctomycetia > Gemmatales > Gemmataceae > Gemmata. Next base: position 4,521 of record DASZJS010000542.1, read on the forward strand.
TTCGCACCCGACATCGTGAATGCCTCTTATCGACTCAAGGTTGTTGTTGGTTGTTGATTGTTGATTGTTAAGATTCAAGCGAAACGCTGATTTTCCAACTCACCTCGTTGTGCCCAACGCTCCAGATTGTGGCAGTTGGCTTTCTCGGATCACTTAAACCGCAGGCAAATAAACTTACCAGCACAATAGAAAACAGTTGTTCACTATCATTCACTCACGTTGTAAAATCACTACAAATGAAACGCTTTTCGTAAATGTCCACGTCGGATATGTTCAAAACGGCACATCTTCTACCCGATTTACAACCACCAACCCACCAGGAGAGGTGTGGGCATTGCCAAAGTCTGGACCTGGAAACTATGCGCTATGAGTAGTTTCGTGATGCGGCTCGTGAGGAATCGTATACGCGGAGATTGTAAGCCCAACTGAAATTACAGCAGCCAGGAGGCCGGCATACCAGAATATCTTCTTCTTGGTGAGCAAGGTAATCGAGCAAAGAACCAGCCCAATCTCTGCTAGAACGTGAGCGATGTCGAGACGACCCGCCTGGAGTTCGACGTGTTCCGAATCATCGCGGAAGGTTCTCGCCTTTGCCTTCAAATCTTCCGCGTGTTTTCCCGCCTCCTTGCCTTTCTCGTCAAGATCGGGGAGATTGTCTTTCTTGTCGTTACTTTTGTCGTAAGCCTCGGCTTTCTCCTTCCAGTCCTTGCTCAGTTTCTTCTGGGTTTCCGTGTCGCCAGTGGGCATCAGAGCGACCATACTCGCGGATAACTCGTACTGGGCCTGGCGGACTTTTTTTGCCTGGTACCAAGCGAACAGGTTGCTCTTTTCCACCTCCGCCGTCGCAGCCTCCGTGCGGAGGCGGTTTGAATCGCCCTGCAACTCGAGAACCTTGTTGTGTGTCCGGTGCCCAAACATGCTGATCCCGGCCAGACAGGCGGCGACAATTGCCATCGACACCGCGACTTTCTGATTGAACGGATCGCTTCGGTGGTGTTCGGCGTGTTCAGCTTGTTCCAGATGTTCGTGGGTCTCAGACATGGTAGATGACTCGTGAATGTTGATAGTTCCAAGTTTCCAGGTGCGGGACAAAAACAATCGTGGTGTTTTCCCGGTCAGCTTCCACGTTCCCTGTCTTCAGACGGATCTGCGAATCTGGAAACGACTACTGGAACTTGGCAAGAGGGGCGCGGGAAGTTTATCGACCAGTCCAGGCAGCTTCAAGATCGAGGAAATTGGTTTGGTAGCCGAAAAATCGTTGCAATCGTCCCCAGCGGCATTTACTATTCACCCTGGAACAGATTTGCCCCCCGAAATCTGTGTTTTTATAACCCCGGAAGGATTCGCGGGACATATCGCGACTCATAGTTCTCGCCCAAAGCACTCACGAATCCTTTCTTCGATGGGCCATCGGCTCATTGGCAGTGCCATTGCGGCGATTCGGGTTGTTACCCCGAGATCGACATCTGAAGGAGCGATGCGATGAACGCCTGCCCCGACTTCTCCACAGAGCCCACAGAGATACTTACCGTCAGCCCACTCCCGCAACTCCGCCGATTGGTGGTAACAGTGAGTGAGGCCGAGGTAATCATCACCGGCCAAGTGTCCAGCTACTACCTGAAGCAACTGGCCCAGGAAGCACTCCGTCCAACCTTGGGCGAGCGCCGGTTGCTCAATTTGGTCGAGGTGTGTAGGCTTTAGCGTTCAGTTTTCAGTTAAGAACCTCAGACAACGAAAACGTGGCTTCAATGTCTTCACCTGAACGCTAATTCCGACCTAATCGCAACTCCACGAGGAACTGATGCAGTTCCTCCGTTGGCGGCTCAGTTGGCAGTAGACAATTTGCAAACGCCTCATCCAACCGCTGCTGCCACCCATCCAGTTCCGTGCGATGGAACGCCACATCGAGCCCCGGCAATGATCCTGTTTCCGCCGCTGCCTTGCGAGCAATCAAATCCGGGATGAATGGCACGCGGAACCGCTCGTTCAGGGTTGGTAGGTGCGATTCTACTTCCCCCGTTTCCAACAAATGCACGCCGGTCATGGCTACCCGGTAGGCGTATAGAAGCGTCTTGGCCCGGACAACTTCTTCCTTGTCCATCAGCTTGCGCTGAGTTTGTAGGAACCCGCGATAGTGGTGGTAACAGTGCCGAGTCACACAGCGGGCAGCGAGTGGCCGGAGTTGAGTGAGGAAATCACTCCCCATAATGATCAGCGGCGAACAGATCTGCTCCAACACGTACCCGTTGTGCCGACACAGAAGGCGAAGATACTTCCCAATCTCGTGCGACACGGTCTCAACCGGGATGCCGGCCAGTTCCCCTTTTGGCTCAACGGTTTCAGGAGGTGGCTTCAACCCAACGAGTATACAAAGCGGCGCAGCAAAGCATCCGCGCAAGTCAATGTCACTATCGGCAGAAGAGAAACCGTAGAGGTGAGATCCACTGACGGTCCAGAACAGGGCGTTCGGAACCCGTTCGGTTGCCCATGCTGCAAGTTCAGTTATTAGTCCTTGGTCCATGATTATTAGTCCTTGGTTCGTAGTCCTCTAAAGACTATGGACCAAGGACTACGGACCGCGGTTCACTGCTGCTTGATCGGCTTGTATTCCACTTTCTTGAACGTCATCACGCTGCCGGGGTCGTGGCCCTGGAGAGCGAAGTGCCCCTTCGTATAGGTCTTGTTCGGATCTTCCCAGTTATCGAGTGTCGTCTTTCCGTTCACGATAATCGTGATGTTCGGGCCATCCGCAATCACTTCCTGGGTGAAGAACTCATCGGGCTTGTGTGGGGCAGTGTTCATAACGCAAATCTTGTCGCTATACTTCCTGAGTCCAGCAGTAGAAGGATAGAGACTGCCGGTTCTTATCTTATCGCTGTGCGTGGCATTGATTTGAGCCTCGTACCCGTTCGGAAATCCGGGGCCGAATTTCGTTCGGAAATACTGCCCGCTGTTTCCCTTGTCGTTGATCTTGGCTTCGACTCGATAGCGGAAGTTATCGGCCTCAATCTCCGTGAAGAGGTGGCTCGATGGGCCGCCGCCCACAATCATTCCATCCTTGACCTGCCAAAGGGTGTACTCCTTGCCGCCCTTGGTTTCGCCCACATAAGCAGTCACTTTCCCATCGTCGTTCTTGACCTCCTTCACACCCTTGAACTCACCACTCGGTGGGTTGGGGATCTTCCAGCCAGTCAAGTCCTTGCCGTTGAACAGCTGAATCCACCCATCATCCTTCTTGTCATCGGCTCGACTTGGCGAGATCAAACCGGCAGAGCCGACAATCGCCGCGGCGATCGTCGCAATCAGGAAATGGCAACGCTTCATGGATAAACTCCGAGAGAGAGGAACCAGAAAGGTCGAATGCGGGCATGTGTCCGAGATCGTACCGGCTGTCGGTCAGATTGGCCAGGATCTTGCGGAATTAGGTAAGGAATTTGCACTTTTCGCCGCGACAGACTCAAACGAACCTCGAAAAACCGATCTTCGTAATCTCCTGCGGCATCGGAATCGCTACACTCGATCCGCAGATTGCAGAAATTTTACCCAGACTGCGTAGTTTCTGTTGCCTCCCAACCTTCTGGCCGATACTCTGTCGTGCGTCACGCAATGTTTAGGCAGTTTGGGTAATTTAGTTCGCCCGCACTGTTTATGATCGACTTTGTGTGTTTTCCGGCTGTTTCGCTGAAGGGACGTAGCGAACACCCCCTAACTGAACTGACCTTTGTTCTGGGAGTTCGCAAATGACGCGACGGTTATTGACTCTGGCGGTTCTCGGAGCCGCGATGTTGTTGGTCACCTCACAGCAGGCGACTGCCTTTGGGTTCCACAAGAGGCACAACTCGTGCCCGAGCGATTGCGCACCTGGATGCTCAACCTCCTTCACAGTGACCTATGTCGATAAGAAGGTCACCGCCTACAAGGCCGAAACTGAACTCAAGGATGTCAAGGTAACGGTCAATGAGTGGGTGGATGAGAAGCAAGATTACAAGTACATGGTCTGTGAGCCGGTTATCACCAAGTCCAAGGTAATGATCCAGCAGCAGATGACCAAGGAAGAGCCATACAAATACACCGTGATGGTACCCACTCAAGTGAAGGAAATGGTCAAGGTATGCACTCTGGTACCCGTCACCAAAGACGTTGAGGTCATCACCTACGACTTGGTTCCCGTTGTCACCAAGCAAAAACGAATCGTTTGCGAGACGATCTGCGTTCCAGTTACCGTGACCTGCACCGTCCCGGTGGCCCCACCCCACGTCCATCACGGGTTGTTTGGCGGGCTGTGCGCGAAGAAGCACGAATGCGATTGCCCAACACCTTGCCCCCCCGCTCCTTGCTTCGAGACCATCACGAAGACTGTCATGCAGCGGCAAGTCGTGAGTAAGGAGATTGAAGTTAATGTCACCACCTGCACGCGAGTGCCGAAGAAGGTGATTCAGAAGGTTACGACCTGCGAACGGGTATGGAGCGATAAGGAAGTGGTTGTCACCAAGTGCGTTCCGGTCGAGAAGGCAGGTACCCGCACAGTCTGCTTCTACGTTCCCATCGAAAAGGAAGTCTCTGTCACAACCATGAAGCCGGTCGAGAAGGTCGGAACCCGCATTGTGAAGAAGTGCGTCCCCATCGAAAAGATCGTTAAGCAGTCGTTCACCAAGATGGTTCCATATGAGACGGTTGTCAAGGTTCCCGTATACACGGCAGCCCCAGCACCAGCTCCGGCCCCGTGTGCGACTCCTTGTGATTCATGCGCTCCAGCACATGCGGCGAGCATCGGTCACCGGTTGGGTGGGGGGATTCTGCGCGGCTGCTGCCACAAATGCAAGTAAACGCTGGATCTGAGCGCTAACGCAAACCTCGACCCCTGGCCAGTTGGCCAGGGGTCTTTTCGTTAGCCAAACAGTAATCCGCCGATGTTCTCGATTGGCGCTGTGGTCGGCCAGTTGTGTGCTTTCCGTGAACTGGTGGGCAAACGGGCCTTCAAACCGTACTCTGTCCGCGACGGGTGTTTCCACGCAACGCACCGTTTCATATCCAACCGATGGCGGCGAACGTGGCAACAAAGACCGTCTCATCTCATCAGGAGGTTACGCATGTTCCGTTTGATCGCCAGTGGGTTCGCACTGACTGTTCTGCTTGGCTCGGTGGTAGCCGAGGACAAGCCGGCCGTTGTTTCCTGGGAACGGGAGGCGAACGGTATCGACCTGAAACTCGAAGTTGGTAAAGACACCCTGAAGTTTACCGTGTTCAACGGGGAGAACGGTGCAATCGCAACGTGCAAAACGACCACCGATAAGGATGGCGTGGTGAAGGTCACGGTGA
>DASZJS010000543.1:0-4735 GCA_035947935.1 Gemmata sp.
GCATCCCGGTATTGCCCGGCCGCGGCGAGGTCGAGACCATCGAAATACAAGTCGGCATCTCGTTCGGCCGATCCTCCATGAACCCCTGATTTCGTTTTTTGCGTCCAAACTCGATATGGCGGTATCGGGCATCCGTCCCGACATGCCTCCAGTTCAGCCCTGTGTCGGTCAAGTACTGCTGGCCGCTCCTCGTCTGCGAACAATGCTCCGGCAATCGCATTCCAACGGAGACCCTCGGCGACAGCTTCGGCCGAGTAACACCCGGCCGCAGCTTCGGCCCGCGTCATGAGAACCAGAACTTCCGCGAAGGAGGTTGTGAGTGCGGTCTGCCGGGTTGAATCGAGCGAAGCAAAAGCAGGCCGGGTCTTCCATTCCGGATCGGTTATCCCATAACGCTCGATCGTATCTTTCGCTGTCCGAAGCCCCTGATCGCGGGTGGGGTGATCGACCAGCGAACCGAGTTCGACCGCAGCTGTCCGTAACTCGGAGATTGCCATATCCGCCGCGACTGAGGCTTCAGCCTGCTGCACCTGCCTGGCTCGTTCCGTTGCCTGAGATTCCCGCGCTGCAATCAGCGCAGCTGGCAGAATGAGCAAAAGAAGAACGGTGACGGCAACGGTCATTCCGGTCGCGAGTCGCGGGTGTCGTCTCCGCCACTTCCAGGATCGTTCGCGTAACGAACGATCTGGGGCAAACGCCAGCGGCTGATGTGAGAGTTGACGGCTGATGTCCTCTCGGAGCGCCTCTGCGGATGGATAACGGTATTTCGGAGATGGGTCGAGCAACTTCCAAACGATGGCCTCAATGGCCGGAGTAGCAGCTGAGTTCCACTTGTGGATTGGCTCGGGGTAACTCATCCTCTGATCGATCATTCGACGAATCGTCTCATTCCGATCTGGCAGGCTTGTGATCGGGTACGGGAAGTAACCCGTGAGCAGCTGATAAAGAATCACCCCGAGCGAGAACAGATCGCTTCGCTCATCCACCGTGGCATCATTGTCGAGAAACTGTCTGAGGTGTTCGGGGGACATATATGGAAGCGTGCCGCCAACTCGACCCTCATGAGAAGGTTTACTCCCATCTGATGCGACGTTGAAATCCAGGATCATCGGCAGACCGTCCTCAGTGATGAGTACGTTAGCCGGTTTGATATCTTGGTGAAGAACACCGCGGGAGTGAGCGTGAGCAAGGCCGGCCGCAAGCTGGCCGATCATCCATAGGCATCCTTCGGCATAGTTGAGATGGTGGAGCTCATGACCTGGAATCACAGTTCCGAGAGGTGCGAGGAGAGCTTCTCCAGTCTCAGGCGGGGTTCGCCGCCAGGCCATAACCGCAGCGATAACTTGGCCCAGGGTCGCCCGCCCAAGGTAGGGCATGCACACCACCTGAACAGCCCCTGATTTGTGAACCGAATAAACCGGAACAATATTCGTGTGCCGAAGCCGAGCAAGCGTTTGCGGCTCATCGGTGTGAACCGTCGTCACCTTGAGGACGACAAGACGATTAGCGAGAGCCTCCTGACGGGCGAGGTAAACGCGCGCGAATGACCCACGACCGAGTTCCTCATCCAACTGAAAGTGGAGAAGTCGGCTGCCGACGGGTGGAAATGGGTCGGTTATAGCCTCATCTGGCTGGCTACCTACCCCGCAATCCAAAGGAGCAGCAGAGGAATCGTGGCGCACCGGATGGATCAGACGCACGGTGGCGGTTGTGCCTTCGTGGTCGATCGCACGAATGATCTGTTTCTTCGTGGGAAAATCGTCCGGCGACACGACTGGTATGTCGAGGCAGATCTTCAACTCGTGCTTGTGGAGGCGGCCGTCACCCATCACACACTTCCAAGAGGGGCGGAGTATGTGTTTTCCGTGGTCGAGTGGAATTGCTATTTCGGTGGGCAGCCGACGCGACTATCGTCCATCAGTAAACTTGGCACAAGCTGCCTCAAAGGCAAATGAAATGAGTAGGATGGGAACAGTCAGCAGTCGGGACTTCCGACACCTCATGAACGCCTGGATGTCAGATTCATAATTGGATCAGTAACCTGGCCTCCGCAGGGACACATACCCGTACTTGATGTGAACAAGCAGCATGAGCGTCTGTATCGCCATCACACAATCAACTGTTTCATTGGATCGATTTGCGAGTCGTGTAGTCGATCAACGCATAGTGCGTGGGAAGCAATCCGCTACTGTCTCGCCAAATTCCTTGGCAAGACAGAATGTCTGCGGCAAATGGCCAGTGATCACTTTTTCTTCGGCTCCGGTTCCTTGCTTACGATACCGGGGCTGGCGTTCCAGCCCTTGACCACGCTCCCGTCCGACACTTTCCACACGCGTACCTCACCGTCGTACGATCCACCAGCAACGAACTGCCCGTCCGCACTGAACGCAACGGCGTAGACGTAGTCGGTCAAACCTGAGAGTGTCTTGGTTGCAGCAAGCGTCTCCAGGTTCCACAGTCGGACGGTTTTGTCCGCGCTGGAAGTGGCGAGCAGAGCATCTTTCGGCGCAGCAATCACCTTGAAGATTTCGTCCCCGTGGCCTCCTCCTGCCTTCACTTGTTTGCCTTCACCATTTGGCTTCCAGGTGCGGATGTTCTTGTCGGCCCCAACCGAAAAACCGACGCTGCCGTCTGCCTTGATTGCCACGCCGTAGACGATGTTCTGGTGTTCCGGGAACGTAACCACCGATTCCTTCGCTTTCAAATCCCAGACTTTCGCGGTTTTATCCCGCCCGGCAGTTACAAGATATTTTCCATCGGCCGTAAGGGCACACCCGAGAACCCAATCGGCGTGGTTCTCGACTGTCTGCACCAGTTTGGCCTTCTCCACTCCATCGGAAAGATCGAACACACGAACTGCCCGATCGCATCCACCAGCGGCAAGCGTTTTGCCATCGGGAGAAACCGCAAGACACAGAACCGAGTCTTCGACATCGAACAGATGTTTCACGAGAACTGCTTTGTCGTTCACTCCGTCGAGAATCTCGACATTGCCTTCCATCTTGCCCTTGGCGTTGATGTTGTAGATCCGCACATCGCCTTCCTGGCCCGGGCGTCCACCGGCCACGGCGAGTTTGCCATCGGGCAGAAACGCCATTGCGTAAGCCCGTTCGGCCCGGGTGTAGACGCGCTTCACGAGTTTGCCGGTATCGACGGCCCAGATCGTGAGTTCGTGATGTCCACCAACAACGAGTTGCTTGCCATCCGGCACAAACGCCAGTGCATTGACGATGATTGGGAACTGGTATGTCTTGGGTGGAACGGGTGGCTTCCAGCGCACGCGGAGTTCCTTGACGAGATCGGCCTTTGTATCCAGCCCACCATCGATCTTTGCGCCCTCCTTGATCCAACGGGCGATCACATCGGCTTTGTCCTTGGGTACGGCCTCGCCCTTATCGCGGGGTGGCATTCGCCGCTGCTCGGTGGTGATCATCAAGGCGTGGAACTCGCTGCTCTCGGGCTTCCCGGGGACAATCTGCTCGCCATTGGCTCCGCCTGCCAGGAGCTTTTCGAACGTGGTCATGTCGTACTTACCAGACTTCTTTTTTGCATCGTGGCAAGCAAGACAGTTTTCCTTGAGGATGGGAGCGACATCGTTAATGAAACTCACGGGTTTACCTGCTACCGGTTGGGCAGAAGCGGTTTGAGGATTCGCGAACAGGAGCATGTAAACCACAGCAGCAGTCATGGCACACAAAACGCAGGCACAGCGCAGGCGAGGCATGGGAAGAATACTCCGAGGTGCATTGGGGTAGGCTTTAAGTAGTGTATCCGACCTGGAGCGGCGGAGGAATAATAAAGGTTGTTGGTTCTTGATTGTGAGTTGGGACGACTCTCGCTGGATGGTCCACTGCGACAAGTCAGGGTGACGTATGGGGAGTTCTGCGTTCCGCATTCGGTTTAAACATGAAATGATCAACACACCAAATGCGAAATGCAGCAAAACAGGCATCGTGAGGATTGAAGACGCAAGGGATAAACTCAGAAATGAAGGCTTGTGCCATTCGCCCTCCTGTTAAGGGCGGAAGGCAATTCGGCTGTTGTGTGCCATCCGGCCAGCCTCGATCTGAGCAACGGTCACCGGTGCCGATACCTTCATCCCAGCCCTGGCATAGTAAACAAGCGTGCGATCGGTATCGACTCCTTCCGGGAGCTGGTGCTGTGGGCCAACCAAGTGGCCGACCGAATCTTCGGGGAGTTGGACCATCCAGTAGTCCCGGGTCGGAAGGTCATACAAGGTCAGGGTCCGCTTCTTGGCATCGTATTCGATTCGATCTGTATCCGGCGGGGGCAATTTCTCCCGACTGGTTAGCCATGCGGGGTCATTCGCACCGGGCGTCGGTGTGGCGGCTGCGTTTGGGGCTGGATCGTTTACCGGCGACGTAGCCGTACCGCACCCGCACAGCCCAAGTGCAACCAGAGAACCCACCCAAAACCGTAGTTCTGCGCGAATGGGTCGGACTTTGGTTGGCTCGGTTGTCCGTAACGCAGTCATGGCTACCCTCCTTGAGTGCCGGGCGAGAGTGTTCACGATCGGCATTCCACGAAGAAATCGACTTCGAGGATCGTTGCTCGAAACCGAACAACGCAATGCACATACTTGAAGAATAGCACTTGCTGGTGTCAAGAGGAAGTTGCGGAATAAAGAACGTGAGAAAATCGCAAAGTGGACAATCAGTCGCGCATCCAGACCAAACCCAAAGAGATAAGTGCAACTCCGACAAGACCACTCGTC
>DASZJS010000544.1:0-7953 GCA_035947935.1 Gemmata sp.
CGTGCGGTTCACCGAAACGCTGGCTGAAGAGTGCCGCGGAACACGCATTGATGTGAACGCAATCGCTCCCGGCGCACTGAATACGCGACTGATGGATGAACTGATTGCAGCCGGACCTGAGAAAGTCGGTGCCTCGTTCCACGAGAAGATGGTTCAACAACAAAAGCAAGGTGGAACGCCGCTGGAAAAGGGAGCCGAATTGGTAACTTTCCTGGCATCCGCTGTCTCCGATGGCATCTCTGGCCGACTGCTCAGCGCGGTGTGGGACGATTGGGCCAATCTCCCCGTACGACGTTCAGAACTTGCTGCAAGCGATATCTACACCCTCAGACGCATCACACCCAGCGACCGGGAAGGCTGGAAGAAATCGGCATAGCCTAAACAATTCGTCCTGCCTCTGTGTCGTATTCCCGTTGGTATAATGTCTCATATGTTGGGGATTGTTCCCCGCAATAGCCACATGCCGGAACGCCATCGCCGAAGCAACCCAGGACGATTCCATGACACTCCGGGATCGCGTCGAACAGAGCTTGAAGTACGATATCGCCCCGGCTCTCCTGCTCGATGGGAACGGTATTGAGGTGTTGGAAGTGGTGAATGGAATCGCATCTGTGCGATTGACAGGTGTCTGCGCTGGCTGCCCGGCAACCATCATGACCGTGATCGCATCGCTAGAAGACGAGCTGCGCAAGAAGGTGCCTGAAGTCGAGATTCTCGAAGCAGTACCTTAATCCAGGACCCCCGATCACTGACATCTCATCCCAACAACTCCGATCATGTTCCTCGGCTACAACACCAACGGATTCGCACACCACCGCCTCGATGAGGCCATTGCAATCCTGGCCGATCTCGGCTACCGCGGCGTTGCTCTCACGCTCGATGTCCACCACCTCGACCCATTCGCTCCGGACCTCCTCGGCCGTACTGTCGCCGTTCGCAAACAGCTTGAGCGACAGCGGATGTCGTGTGTAATCGAGACAGGCGCACGATTTCTGCTCGATCCCATACGAAAGCACTATCCGACACTCATTGGCCCGACAGCCTCCGAACGGGAAACTCGGCTCGACTTCCTCAAACAGTGTGTCTCAATCGCGGCGGAACTGAATGCGGGGTGTGTCAGCTTCTGGTCGGGGACGTCGATTGATGCGACACCCCACGAAGAACTGATGCAGCGACTGGAGGAAGGGTGTAAGCAGCTAGCCGAAGCTACGGAACAAAAGAATGTGGTTCTCGCCTTCGAGCCGGAACCGGGAATGTTCATCGACACCATGGACAAGTTCGCGGAACTGCATGGCCGGGTCAATCACCCCGCGTTCGGGCTGACCATCGACATCGGTCATCTGGTCTGCAATAGTGAACTGCCGGTCAGCAAGTTCCTTGCGGACTGGAAGCACCTCCTCTGGAACATCCACATTGAAGACATGCGGCGAGGTATCCACGACCACCTGATGTTTGGCGCGGGCGAAGTGGATTTCGACGATGTGTTCGCAGGGCTGCGGGCGGCCAACTACACCAAAGGCGTTTTCGTCGAGTTGAGTCGGCACAGTTACGATGCAGTACAAACTGCTCGCAAAGCAAAAACATTTCTGGATCGATATGTGTCTGTCTTGTGAGCAGATTGTTGAGGGGATTAACCGGAGCAAGTGATCGTACTACAGAGAGTGTTGATGCTGTCAAACTTTATTATTATTATTATTTTGTCTTAATTATGTACATTTGCGGCTTTTCGCTGCCAATCCGCGTTTTCATAGAGGTTCCGTGCAAATTAGTACTAATTCTCGTCGTATGGACGTTTTGAATAATGATCGTCGGTCAACTGAAAAAATGGGAAAAACTCTAATTACTGTCTCAAATGAGCCTTGACTGCTCAACTTGCCCGGTTTTACAGTGAGAGTAAATGAGATGGGCGTACAGTCTGTGCATGGATTGCGCAGAGTAAATCATTTCCCCAACCGGCGATTGCCGACTTCTTGGGATTGATCTTCGGCCACGCCCGCGAGGTCGCTGTGGAATCGACCCCAGAGGAATGGAGGACCGGGCGGGATTGCCGAACCCGTCAAAATCATACTCACGGAAAGATAGGCACCAATGCTCGTACTGTCCAGGAAAAAAAACGAGTCGATTGTCATTAACAACGACATTGTCATCACTGTGGTCGAAATTCGCGGAGACAAGGTCCGGTTGGGAATTGTTGCTCCAAAGGACGTGCCGGTTCACCGCGAGGAAGTGTACGAGGCGATTCACGGGGTAAAGGCCCAACCACCGGTTGTCGTGAAAGCCGACACCGAGCCCCATTCATGACCCGCCCGTCCCATCTCGACAACGGCAGTTTACTGTTCCCGCCCTTCACACTGCGAATGAGAGAGCGAATGTCAGCCAATCTCTCATTCGTTGACTGAACAACTCACCAATCTTACCTTCCCATGACTCCCACCGCTCCGCAGACTGTCGCGGTAATCGGGGCTGGACCCGATCGCCGCAAGTTTGGCAACAAATCTGTTCGCGCTCATCGCGCAGCAGGCTTCACCGTCTATCCCATCCATCCAACGGCCCCACTGGTGGAAGGATTGACCGCATACCGATCCGTAAAGGACATTCCGGCGAAGAAGTTGGACCGTGTGACGGTTTACCTGCCGCCAGCGGTTGGGTTGACGATCTTGTCGGAGATTGCCGCCATGTCGCCGGGTGAGGTGTGGTTTAATCCAGGTGCGGAGTCGGCAGAGTTGTTGGCAAAGGCTCATCAGCTCGGTTTGAACGCCATCGCGGGGTGTAGCATCGTGAACCTCGGTATGCCACCTTCCATGTTCCCCGACGAATAGCATTTTCTCAGATGCACTTCACTTTGTTCAACGACCTGGCAAAGCGCTAGGAGGCGGTGTTGGTGGGCCTCTGTTCTCGCCCCACGCATGCGCTTTTTGAAGTTGCGCTTTTATGGTTGTTATGCGAAAAGCCCGATACAAGCCCGAAGCGCCAGCGAGGGAAAAAGCTGTCCATCGAAGGGAAAGCATTTGTATTCCCACCCGCCACGACTGGTCCGGCGCTTCGGGCTTGTAGGGATGGTGCTTCCGCACTACGGTTTTCCACTGCGGAGCTTTGGGTTGAACCGAAATCGCAACTTCAAAAAGCGCCAGCGAGAGAAAAGCTGTCCCTCGCTGGCGCTTCGGGCTTGTATGGATGGTGCTTTCGCACCATGGTTTCAACTGTGGACCTTCGGGCTTGAGCCATAGGCGCAACTTCAAAACTTACGCTCGGTGAGAACAGAGGCCCAACACCTCTCCTCATGGTCTGTCCTTGCGTGCTGACTTATCACCAGACTGCAATGGCTCCTTCTGACCTTCGACCAGCCGGTAGTAGCGGTCAATCTCCAGCCCTTCCCACGATTGCTCCTTGCCGCCCGGCCATCGGACGGTCAGTTTGCCACTCCGCTTCAACTTGCCCAGGCCGAACACAAGACGGGGATCGCTGGCCGATGCGAAACTGCCGCCACTTTCCGCGTAACGCGTCTGCACAGGCAATCCATCCGCCTCCAAAACGATCCGTGCCCCTGTCACGTTACGGTGACTGTTACCCTGAAGCTCGATGCCCAGCCAGTGGTTCTGCCCGATCTTTACCTCGTTTCGTAGCAGCACGACCGGCTCGTTGAGATGACTAATCACCAGGTCGATGCGCCCATCATTATCCAGGTCGCCGAAAGCCACCCCACGACCACGGTGGTCCTTCTGGAAGTAAGGACCACCCAGGTTGCTGATCTCGGTAAACGTCCCACCCTCATTACGCAAGAGTATGGGCTGCTGCGCGATCTTGGCTTTGCCAGTTGGATGACGGAGGACGTGGCCAGTAGCAATGAACAGGTCGAGGTGGCCATCGAGATCCAGGTCGAAGAATCCCGTACCCCAGTTGGTGGTCTGTCCAAATCGAGCCAGGCCAGCAGCGCGTGAGACATAGTGGAACATTGCATGTCCGGCCCGACTTTGGTAGAGCGAGGGGATCTCCCCCTCGTGGTTGGTAACCAAAAGGGCCAGCAAGCCCGTGTTGTCGTAATCGCCGACAGCCACGCCTTTGCTTCCCGTGGCCACTCCCAGTTGGTCGTAGGCAACACCGGCCGCAACGCCGATCTAATGGAAACGGATCTTGCCCACCGTGCTACGGTTCAGGTACAGGAGATTGGCCGAGGTATCGTTTGCCACGAACACATCGGGCTTGCCATCGCCATCGACATCCGCCACGACCACTCCCACTCCCCTCCCTTCGGTGAGCAAGCCTGCCTCCTTGCTGACATCGATAAACTTACCATCGCCGCAGTTGCGGTAGACCTTGTGTGCTTGGGCATTGAACTGCTTGGGTGAACAGATGTCGCGGGTCTTGCCGTCGTAAGTGCAGGTCGGGTGCTTCTTGAACGACCAATCGAGATAATGGCAGACATAGAGATCGGGATAGCCATCGCCATCAAAGTCTGCCCATGCAGCGCTGGTACTCCATTGGTCATCGAGCAGGCCGGCTTTCACCGTCACATCCACGAAGCGCCGACCGCCCTTGCCATCGTTCTCATTGTGGAACAGGGCCACTTGCCCATAGCCGGTGACCAGCAAGTCGGGCCAGCCGTCGCAATCGTAGTCTGCCACCGCTGCCCCGTGGGTGTAGAAATTGATCTGGTCGAGGCCCACCTCGCTGGTCACATCCTTAAACTTCCCGTTGCCTAGGTTCTTGTACAGTTTGCAAGGGTGACCCTTGATCTGCTGTTTATCGTCTCCGCCAAAATAGCCACCGCCGGGGATGAAGATATCGAGCAACCCGTCGCCATCGAAGTCGATCAGGGCCACGCCGCCACCGAGCGACTCCAGCATCGTGTACTGATCAGCTTCCTCGCCGTTGCGGTAGGTGAAATTCACACCTGACATCGCTGTCACATCACGAAACAAGGGCGACGCCTCCTCGTCGGGAGCCGGTGCGGGAAACTTTGGAGCCGAGGTTACCGCTTGTTGCGAGGCGGCCTGTGGTTGATGCCCAAGCACCAGTGTTGTGGAGATACTCACGCTCAGCGTCAGCACCAGTGCCAGTGCAGCGGTCAGTTTGGTCGAGGACATGGCTTGCAGTACTCCTTCAGCGAGAGTAATGGCCTGCGGAGAAACGGTGGCAGCCTGACCGACGACGATCAGAGGCGCGGCTTGGATGATGGGCATCAGCAACCGGGCTGGTAATACGGCTGCGGTCGCCTTCACCGCCAGGATCGTGGTCAGTGTTATCAGCGATAGTGCAAGCCCACGCCGAACCAATCGTTCCTGAAGCAGCGCCCGTGCTTTGACGAGACGGGAGGAGAGCGAACTCCTCGGACAGCCAAGCTGGCGAGCCGCCTCTTCCTGAGTCTTGTCCTGGAGGTAACACAACACAACGGGAGCGCGGTACTTTTGGGGTAGCCGGTTCAGTTCCTCATCCAACACCGCGCGTAACTCTTGCCACACCAGGTCATCGGGGGAATTCGGACAGGCCATCTCCACACATGCCTTCACCTGGGCTCGGTGGAAAGCGATGCGAGTTCGCGCCTTGGTGGCAACGCGGTAAGCAACTCCGTGCAGCCAGCTCGCCAGCGACTCGCTCCGGCGAATTGAGCCCGCCTTTCGGATCAGAACCAGGAATGTGGCCTGGAAAGCATCCTCGGCCTGATGGATATCGTGCAGAACCCTGCGGCAGACGCCCCAGACCATCGGCCCGTGGCGATGAACGAGGCGAGTGAACGCGGACTCCGCGCGATGGTTATGGAACTGCTCCAGTAGTTCGCCATCGGCCAAATCCCGTGGCCAGTCCGCTCCAATAAGGCTGTGCAGATCTCGCAGCACATCGCTCACTGTTCCAGGCGTCATGTGGCTCCGTATCTGGGACTCCCCTCATCTAGTGCCGTTCCGAGGCCACACCGACGAACAGTTCCGGGAAAATCGCCGGACTCCTGCGTCGTGCCGCCTCTACCAAAGTTCAGAAGTAGTTTGACCGCGTCGCAGTTCGCGACCAGATTAACAAGATGAAATTCGCATCGCGCAAAACTGATGTGACCATCGCCGCCCGGCGACTGCGGTGCGATCGGTGTGTTGCCCCAATGTTTTCAGTAGGGACGGATCAGACTAATTATTTGGAGTTTTCGGCTCGGGATAGACATCGGGCAAGGCATTGAGCCGGAGCGGTGCCGCAGGGTCGTCTTTCTTGGCCTTGGGCGATTCCGGATTAATTTCTCTTTCCAATTCAGCCCCGAACTTGATCTGGAACCTGAGAGTGGCAACTGCCAGCGTGTCGTTCGGCAGAAGAGCAGCCCGACGAACTCTTTGGCCGTTCACTCGCGTACCATTGGTACTTCCCAGGTCTCGGATCAAGAGCAACCCGTCCGTTTTCACGATCACGCAATGAAGTTTGGAAATGCTCTTGTGGTCGAGGCGGAGATCGCAGTCCTCGTCTCGACCAACAAGGGTCAGATCCTTGACGAGATCGACAGACGGGCCGCCATCCAAGGATACCAACCGGGCACGCATGAGGATCCCCGTCAGATCGGGAGTTTGAATCGCTAAAGGTATTGTTCCCGGAGCGGTCGCTTTGCACAAGTGACCAGATCCAACTCTGTCGCGATTGGAGCGCGTCCAGCATCCCGAGAGACCAGTACCCGGTGGCGAAAGGAGCGTTCGTATCGGATGTGCCGATTGTTTCTCAAATTGACTATGCTTTATGCAATCGAGAGTGACACCTTGTCCCCTGTCTCGAAGCTGTGGGACAATAGGAGTCTCCAGCTTCGCTTTATGCTTCGCACGCTCAGAACAGAGGATCGGTCAGCCAGTCCAAATCACTAGTTTACTTATAATCGAAGTGATGATTCTAGGAGTGGAGGCATGTGCCAAGGGGTTTTGACACATGACGATTTGTGACCGCGACTGGTGTTTGAATCTGTGATTGGGATGGAAACCGCCTTGCTAGAGTGCCAAAACGCATCATCGCAATCTTGTGAGATTACTGACACTTCTGACAACGCTGACAATCTCTCCTGGACCCTGTTAATTCAACGCTCACGAACTGCGGGCACTCCGCCCACGCGTGCACGCGTGGGCAGACTATCGGCAGTTCAAAAGTGTTGAGTTGAGGGTATCAGTAGCGTCTGCCAGTGTTGTTGGGGTTGTCAATAATCTCACAAGATTACGATGATGCGGTTTGGCACTGTAACATGGCGTTTCCCATCCCAATCACAGATTCAGACACCAGTCTCTGTCACTTTTAGTCATGTGTCAAAAGCCCCGTTGGCCGATGTATGACGCTAGTATAATCACTTCAATCATAAACAAACTCGTGATTTGCACTGGCTGACCCAAAGCGCCGTTTTTGGATGTCTCTGTCCTGAGCGTGAAGTACAAAGGGAAGTTGGAGACCCTCCTGGTTCACTACTCGAGACGGGGGACAAGCTGTCACTCTTGAATGCGTAAAGTATAACTACCCAAATAGATCCAGTACTGGTTGGCCCACACTCACTGGTCGCGTGAAGCCATCCGCACCCAGTTTCGTTTCCGGTGGCACTCCCATTGCGTGGAAGAGAGTGGCTCCGAAATCCTCGGGACGAATTGGATTATCGCGCACGTAGCTGCCCGTCTTGTCCGATGAACCATACACCGCCCCGCCACGAATGCCAGCACCTGCCAGGAGAGCCGAATAGCAAGCCGGCCAATGATCTCGCCCCAGATTGCTGATCCTCGGTGCCCGTCCGAACTCGCCAACCATCACCACCAAGGTGTTCTCCAACAGTCCGCGATCCTCCAGGTCGGTCAGGAGAGCGGAGACGGCTTCATCCACTCGCGGCAGTGCCCAGCCCAGCCCGAACGAGCCCGTGCCAAAAATGCTCCCGATGTAAGATGCCGCACCGGGACCGTGCATGTCCCAGGTTTGGACGTTGACGAATTTCTCTCCGGGCGGATTCCCGGTCCAGGCCAC
>DASZJS010000545.1:0-6075 GCA_035947935.1 Gemmata sp.
TTCAGGAGCATATCCTGAGCCTGCTGCATGAGCTTCAAGGCTTCGGGATCGTCTGGGTTCCTGAGAAGCATTTCCGCTGCCTTCTTCATCTGATCCTGGGCCTTTTGAATTGCCTCGGGATCGACGCCCGCACCCGGGAACACCGGCTGAGGGAACGGTCGCGGTGGGCGAGGGCGTCCCTCAAACGGGGGCTGGAACGGATCGTTTGGCGGAAGGGGAGCGATGGGTGGGATTGGTTTTGGTTTCGACTGAACTTTTCCGGTTAGTGCCTTCTCGACGATATCGAGTTGTTTGCGAATTTCTTCTACGTTCTCGCCTTTTTTGGCGGCGGCTTCAACAGCATCGCGGAGAGCAACAAGCTCGGCGGGTGGATCGACGGTCTTGCCGGAAGCCGGCGCTGTCCAACCCTTGGCGAGTGACTTTTCGAGGGTATCGAGTGCCTTCCGGATCTCAGTGACGTTTTCACCCCGCTTCCCGGCCGCGGTGATTGCGTCGCGGAGGTCGGAGAGATCGGTTACTTTGGATTCTTCAGCATTGGAGAGCGCGATCCCAACGCCTGTGAACAGGACAGCAGAGCCAAGGATAACGAGCGCTGCCAGCAAGCGATTGCCAAGCTTTAACATGAACTGGAACCTCCAGAATGTGTCCGTTAACCCGATACTGATGATTGAAGCAGCGAATGACCCAAAACGCCAGAGGAATTGGCAATGAAGTTACCGAGCCTCATGATGAAGTTACAGATGCATTACAATGGCAATTTCTTTCTTGAGCCTGGTAACGACTGAACTTTGCTGAGTTTCCCTCTTGCAATTACTGGATGTGCCTGGGTGTTGAACTCCGGTGGTCGGGGAGGAAATTTGATCCGATGTCAATAGTGTGAACGTGGCCGAGAAGCAGATTGCGCTGAGTGGCCAGCAATGGGGTGTTTGTGCTCCTTTACTGAAACTCACACGCTCGGTGATTTCGTCTCGTGTCTGAAAAACGATGAGGCTTGATGTGATACATGGACAGTCACCTTCCGCGCTCCGCGCTTTCTATGTTTTGGTCATTCAGAGTTTTCAAAGACTCTGGCGGGTGCGGCAAATGGGATGGGTTTCGATCGGGCTTCTTGGGATTGTCGTGGCGTGCGTGTCGATCGTGACCGCGATGCCGGGTGGATGGGAGTTACCCGATCGTCGGATTCGCCGCGGATTCCCGACCTATCGACAATACGCTGAAATGGAATTGCTACCCAACCGCTTTGACCCCAAGCGATACGCTCCCGAAGCCTTCCCTCCAATCGCTCCCAATGAAGTGCCGTCCCCCTTCGACCCGCTCAAAAATAGTATTCAGACGTTGATTCTCTCCACCCCGTATGCTGTGCTGAATTCCAAGAAATTCGTGAAGGACTGGGGGTTCATGACGTTCACCTTGTGGGTGGTCATGGTAACGTATTTTGGGTTCGTCCTCCCGTTGTTCACCCTCTCCTATGCAACCGCTGCGTTCGGGACCGATCGCGAATCGCGATCGCTCATCTGGCTGATGACCCGACCAATCCCGCGGTCGGGAATTTATCTCGCCAAATACCTGGGTGCGCTGCCATGGTGTGTGGTCTTCGGTCTGGGTGGCTTCGCTGTGATTTGTCTGGCAGGCGGTGAATTCGGACGAAAATCGCTGGCGATATACTGGCCAGCCGCGACTGCCGCAACCATCTCATTTTCGGCCTTGTTCCACATGATTGGGGCACTCTTCCGCCGACCGGTTGTTGTTGGGCTGGTCTACGTTTTTTTCTTCGAGGCGCTTGTGGCAGTTCTGCCGGGGAGCCTGAAGTTACTGAGTCTCACCTTTTATGCCCGATCCTTGATGTATAATGCAGCAGCGGCAGACGGTTACCCGGTTGATATGCTCGATGTCCCGCAAGCCGTGTCATCCACAACCGCCTGGGCAGTTTTGATCGCCGCAAGCGTATTGCTGACCTCGTTGGGTATGTGGTTGTTCGCCCGGTCGGAGTATCGGGATGATGTCTAGTCAATACGTCAGCCAATGAAATGAGATGACAGTTTGCGGGAATTATGGAAGACACAGATAGGAGTTCCGTTAGCAATTGATCCCCAGGCTTCTATCCTCCCCGCAATGGGTGAGCAGAAGGGGGAACACTGAGGTTCGGTCGATGCGCCCTACAGCCGATTTCCCTGTTCCTCCTGCTCACGGTTACCGTGGCGATCCAGAACCTACCACTCTCGCTCGTCCGCGGGGGCTCTCTGTGGCAATCAGCCGGGAGGCTGGTGCCCGTGGAGGAAGCATCGCTCGGAAAGTCGGTGAACTCCTCGGCTGGCAAGTTTTCGATCAGGAAACTCTCGACTATCTGCTCCAGAATGACACTGCCTGCGAGCAGCTTCTCTCAGACCTCCCCAACGCGGCTGTCGTTTGGGCCAACCTGCACTTTGCGCGGCTCCAACGAGAGCAGAAGTGGACTGCGGATACGGACACGGCAGGGATGATCCGACTGCTCCTGGCTGTCGCTGCCCGCGGGGATGCAGTAATCGTGGGGCGCGGCGCGGGCTATCTGCTTCCTCCAGAAACCACACTTCACGCCCGCGTGGTCGCGCCGGTGGAAGCACGGATCGCATACTTCGCTCAGTGGCTTCGACTGAATCGAGAGGAAGCAGCAGCCGAGGTTCGGGCTCGCGATGATCGGCGTACCAAGTTTCTCGCCCGCATTCTGGGCCGCAACCCAGCCGATGCCACCGGCTATGATGTCGTGGTTAACGCGGGTCGATTGGGGATCGAGGCCGCCGCTCAGTTCATCGGTTGGGCGGTTCGGACGAAGCAGATGTTCGCAGAGTTGAGGGAGTCCGATGAGTCCTCTCCACTCAACGATCTCCCGGAACCGTGATGTCAGCG
The DNA here is from genome assembly GCA_035947935.1 of Gemmata sp. Classification (GTDB taxonomy): domain Bacteria; phylum Planctomycetota; class Planctomycetia; order Gemmatales; family Gemmataceae; genus Gemmata. The sequence continues at coordinate 2,884 of DASZJS010000545.1, forward strand.
TTCGCTGCGTTCTCTCGGCTGGTCGATGGCCTCACTCCGAGAACATCAATCGTTCTCGGCTCGGGTCTCGGTGGTGTTATTGGGGCGTTTCGCGAGTTGGGATCGATCTCTTTCGGCCATATCCCTGGTCTTTTCCCAACGACAGTTCGTGGTCACTCGGGTCGACTCGCGGTTGGGTTGTGGGATGAGGTGCCCGTTCTTCTTTTCCTCGGGCGTTTGCATTTCTACGAAGGACATTCGCGAGAAGTATTGACCGGGCCAGTTCGGGTCGCTGCCAACTTCGGGACGAAGGCGTTCGTCCTGACGAATGCCGCAGGTGGTATCAACCCGTTGCTGAAACCCGGAAGCCTGATGGCGATACGTAAGCACATCAAGCTTGTTGGGAGCGAAGCCTGGTGCAGTTTGGCCGCACAGTCTGAAACTGCTCCTGGGTCCTCGTATTCGCAACGATTGATCGAAGCGATGCTCTCGCACGAAGCGATGGCCGGCCGCGACCTGCCCCTGGGTGTTTACGCGGCCTTGACCGGCCCCAGCTATGAAACTCCGGCCGAGATTCGAGCGCTGGCTGCCTGTGGTGCGGATGCAGTCGGTATGTCCACTGCGTTGGAAGCGGAAGCAGCAGCGGAACTGGGCCAGGAGGTCGCGGCAATCTCGTGTGTGACAAACGCCGCGGCGGGGTTGAGTAACGAACCGCTCGATCATTCGGATGTGCTGGATAACGCAAAACTGGCCGTTGAACGTCTGAGTGCCATTCTGAGCCACATCGTCCACGCGACGTAGGCCAGGAGGAGATATCCGGCTAATCGCCGACGCTTGGATCGAATGGGGCCGAAGGGAAGGACTGATTAAGTGACGGACCACGATCCAAATACCACTCCCAACTCTGCCTTTCCGAACCTGACACCTGACAATCACCGGGTGATCGGACCAGCCACTTCTCAATTCAACTGCTTCGTTTCCTTGACGGCACAACCCACCTTACTACTATCTCTGGAGACGATTGCACCCGCCTCGACCCCTTTGTCGAGGTTGTTTTTTGGCCAGGCTTGTGAAATCCTTCACAAAGTGATGGATTGAGTAGTCAGAACCTCCATCCACCGAGTGTTTGTCTTCTCCGCCAGGGGTTGCGTCATGTCGGTCATACCTGTTGAGACCGCAGCCGGCATCGAACCTGCGTTCGATCTGGCCGGGTATTACCCGATGCTCATTTATGCGGTTGTGGTGGTGCTGTTCGCGGTAGGAAGCATCGCTGCAACTCACTTGTTCCCATTCAAGCCGCGCAAGCCCACGAAGGTCAAACAAATGGCTTACGAGTCCGGAATGGACCCGGTCGGGTCGGCCCGGATGCAGTTCGATGTCAAGTTTTACCTGATCGCCATCCTGTTTTTGGTGTTCGATGTGGAATTGTTGTTTCTTTATCCTTGGGCAGTGATTGCCTACAGAGATGGCGGCGATCAAACCTGGCGAACGGTCTTCGGCACAGTTGTGTTCCTCGAAATCCTTGTGTTCATCGCCACGCTCGCGATCGCTTACGTCTATGCGTGGAAGAAAGGGGTGTTTCAGTGGCGCTAACAAGCCTGCTACCCGACTTCCTGGTAACGAAGCTCGACTACATCGCCAATATGCTCCGCAAACACAGCCTCTGGCCAATGCCATTTGCGACAGCCTGCTGTGGGATCGAGTTGATGGCGACTGCTTCGAGCCGATACGACATCGCTCGATTCGGTTCGGAAGCCATGCGGTTCAGTCCACGGCAGTGCGATGTGATGATTGTGGCCGGGCGGGTGGCGATGAAGATGGTTCCCGTGATGCAGCGGATCTGGCTTCAGATGCCGGAACCGAAGTGGTGCATCAGCATGGGAGCCTGCGCTTCTTCTGGCGGTGTTTTCGACACCTATTCCGTGGTTCAAGGAATCGATCGGTTTATCCCGGTTGATGTGTACGTCCCTGGCTGTCCGCCACGGCCCGAACAGTTGATTCGCTCCATCATCGATTTGCAGGAAAAGATTCAGAAAACGGGGACGATTGATGCACGGGAGTTTGCCAGTAGAGCGAGCTACGAAGGACCAACCGCACTGGCAAAAGAACTGACACCCGAGGAGACCATCGTTGCCCCTGGCGATTACCAAACAGCAACCCGCGTGCGAGTGCCACTGAATTAAGGCGAGCCGGGAGCGTGAGCGACCGGAGTAAATAAGAACTCCGGTCGCTGACGCTCCCGGCTCGCCAAAAAACAATGTACGCCATCGAGACTCCGCCATGCTTTCATACCTCGAAGTCCTGAACGCGAAGTTTCCCGGGGCGTTCTCGACCTCCGCGTTCCGCGATAACAAACGTGTGATCGTGTCCGCCGAGAAGGCTAATGTGGTTCTTTTTCCGCTCTTGAGGTGTCTCAAGGAGGAATGTGGCTTCGACATGCTCGCGGAACTGGGTGGTATCGATTACCTGAACTATCCTCACCCTCATGCCACCGACCGCTATGGGGTCGTGTACGGTCTGACCAACACAGTCAGCGGTGAGCGAGTCTTCGTGAAGGCGTTCGCCAACGATCCAAACCCAGAACTGCCTTCCGTTGTGGACCTCTGGAAAGGGGCCGATTGGATGGAGCGGGAAGTGTTCGATATGTATGGTGTGAAGTTCACAGGCCACCCCGACCTCCGGCGAATCCTGTTGCCTCACGAGTTCGCAGCGTTCCCACTCCGCAAGGACTACCCACTCCGCGGCTATGGCGAACGGCATAACTTCCCGACTGTTACACGAGCGGAGAGTTGAGGGGATGTGAGGTAAGTCCGCCCGATCGCGAACATATGAGTCACAACGATGCCTCTTGAAACCGCTGCTCCTGTCGAAGACGTTGCCGGTGCCGATCAGGAGTACCTCTACACCCTCAACTTCGGTCCGCAGCACCCTGCCACACACACCACTCTGCGCCTGATCCTCACACTCGATGGCGAAACCATCGTCAAGGCCGTGCCCGATATCGGTTACCTGCACTCCGGCTTCGAGAAACTCGGCGAAGACCTCGACTTCAACCAGTACGTGACCATCGTTGACCGGATGAATTACATCTCTCCAGTCGCCAACGAGATAGCCTGGCACCACACGGTTGAAAAACTCATTGGTATCGAGATAACCCCGCGGTGCAAGTACATACGAACGATTCTCGCGGAACTATCTAGAATCAGCGATCAC
>DASZJS010000546.1:0-6193 GCA_035947935.1 Gemmata sp.
GTACCCGAATCCTGTTGTCGTTCGTTCCACTGATCGCGCTATTGGCGGGGCTCGGAGCGGTCGGTCTCGTTCAACTCGACCGAACGGGAGGGCGGATCGATGCCATCCTCAAGGAGAACTACGCCAGCGTCCAAGCCATGTTTCGCTTGAATGAGGCTCTGGAGCGAATGGACTCTTCGTTTCAGCTTGCCCTATCCTCGCACGACCCGGACAAGGAGCAGAAGGCACGCGAGCAGTTCGAGACCAACTGGCAAATCGTGCAAGTGCAGTTCCGGATCGAAGAGAACAACATCACCATCCTGCCGAGGGAGCAGGAACTCGTGGATCAATTGCGACCGCTCAAAGACGACTACAAGCAGCGCGGTGAGGCATTCTACGCGCTGCCCCGCGAATCGCTGCGCAACCTGGCTTACTATGGCCACAAGCCAGCAGAAGGCCGACCTGGAGACTTGGGGCTTTATGGGCGATTCCTCGATATCAAAAAGGTTGCTGGCGAAATCCTCGACATCAACCGAGAGAACATGGAGCAGGCGCGAGACCACGCTCGGGAAACCAGCCGCTCCTCGCTGATCGGCTTCAGCATCGGGCTTGCCGCGCTCGTGGCCCTGGTGTTTGGCATCGCTTGGTATCTGCTCAGGGCAATTCTCGTCCCGATCTGGACCGTTACCGAGGCCGCACAGGCAATCGGCGGATCGGGACACCTCGACCGGACAGTCCCGGTTCACGGCCGCGATGAACTCGGTCAATTGGCTGAGGCGTTCAACGCCATGACCCGGCAATTGCTGGTCTACCGGCGCTCCAATCTGGACAGGATGATGCGCGCTCAGCGCACCGCCCAGGCAACGATCGATTCGTTCCCGGATCCGGTGTTGGTAGTCGATCCGGCAGGGCACGTCGAACTCGCCAACCCTGCTGCTCGACTTCTTTTCGGGGTTGGGCCGACAACAACTGATGAATCTGGCCCGACATGGCAACCGCCGGAACAACTCCGCAATCCAGTTGCTGATGCGCTCCGGGTTCAGCAGACATACCAGCCCGAGGGGTTCGACCAGGCAGTTACCTTTCGATTGGAAAGCGAAGACCACATCTATCTGCCCCAGGTACGACCCATCCGCGATGCCGATGGCGATACGCTCGGTGCCGCCGTAGTGCTGAATGATGTGACCCGTTTCCGATTGCTCGACCAGTTCAAATCCGATCTGGTTGCCACGGTCAGCCACGAATTGAAGACACCGCTGACCAGCGTTCGCCTCGCGGTTCATGTATTACTCGAAGAAACGGTCGGGCCGTTGACGCCGAAGCAAACCGAATTGTTGGTGGATGCCCGAGATAACGCCGAGCGGCTCCTCACGCTCATCGACCAGTTATTGGCGCTGGCCCATATCCAGAGACCACAGGACCGCACGACAATACACCCGACGGACCCAATCGAGTTACTCCGCCAAGCCGCCGATGCCATTCGCCCGAGGACAGAAGACAAACACATCGTGCTGGAGTTCAAAGAGAGTGAGCCACTCCCTCCTGTGGCTGTCGATCCCGCACGGCTGGCGCAGGCGATCGGCAATCTCTTGAATAACGCCGTGACCTACACTCCCGCCGGGGGCCGGGTTACTCTTTCAAGCTCCCTCGCATCGGATGGACGGATCATCCTGACTGTTTCGGACACTGGTGTCGGCATCCCTCTGGAATATCAGTCGCATGTGTTCGATCGTTTCTTCCGCATCCCTGGACAGAGCGATGAGGCCGGTACGGGACTCGGATTGGCGATTGCCAAGGAGGTGGTTACTGCTCACGGGGGAGAAATTACGTGTGAGAGTGAACCCGGCAAAGGAACTACGTTCCAAATCACGCTTCCCGCAGCCCAGGAGACAGGATTCCAGTAATAAAAATAAACTGTTTGGTCTTGCTGCCTCCTGATTTTTATAACTCTTATCTTCTTCATCCCTCATCCCTTCTCCAATCATGTCCACCGACACCAGTCGACCATCACCCGAACGATTTCTTTCGCTTCTGAGGGAACAGCAGCGGGGCCGCCTCAAGGTTTATCTTGGGTTTGCACCTGGGGTGGGCAAAACCTACGAAATGCTCCAGGAAGGAAATCGGCTCAAGCGACAGGGTGTTGATTTGGTGATCGGCATAGTGGAAACGCACAATCGCGCGGATACCCTGGCGATGATTGGCGATCTGGAACAAGTTCCCCGACGGAAAATTGAGTACCGTGGCGTGGTTCTGGAAGAGTTGGATCTCGATGCAGTGCTGAAACGACGGCCAACGGTTGCTCTGGTGGATGAGCTTGCCCACACGAACGCTCCTGGGAGCCGACACGGAAAGCGGTATCAGGATGTGGAAGACCTTCTTCGGGCGGGAATCAGTGTCATCACAACGATGAATGTGCAGCACCTGGAGAGCCTCTACGATACGGTTGAGCGATTCACGGGCGTGAAGGTGAAGGAGCGCGTTCCGGACTACGTTCTGAGCCAGGCGCATCAGATCGTGAACGTGGACCTGTCAGCCGAGGATCTCCAGGAGCGAATGCGAGCAGGCAAAATCTACCCAACGGAGCGAATCGATCGCGCACTGGGCAATTTTTTCACGGAGCCGAATCTCAACCAGTTGCGGGAGATTGCTCTGGAACAAGTAGCCCATGCTCTCGATCGCAGACGGCAAGAGCGCGATGGTACTGCTCAGACCAATACATCTGAACGAGTCATGGTCTGTCTATCGAGTGGCAGCCCGAACGCCTTGAGACTGATGCGAAAAGGTGCCCGTCTCGCCGACCGGCTCGGTGCGCCTTGGTATGCGGTTTATGTGCAGACTCCAGGCGAAACAACCGAAAAGCTCGATGCAGCCACGGAACGCAGACTGTCAGATTCGTTGACTCTTGCTCAACAACTCGATGGAGTTCCATTCCGAATTAAGAAACCGGACCTCCCTTCCGCAATTGCGGCGTTCGTCCAGGAATACGGGATCACACACGTCATTATGGGCCGACCAAACCGACCCTGGTATCGCCGCTGGATCGGTCCCACATTGCTGGAACGACTTTTCAAGGCTGTGCCGGGAGTCGATGTGGTCGTTGTGGATACTTCGGGCTGAGAAGAGATTGGCGGCGAAAAGCACAAAAAAGAATGTGATGGGTTTTAGCCTTCTTCAGACCTCTTGAAGAAAAGCAACTGTTCAGGGCTGTTTGACCGGAACGACAACCACTTCCACCTGTTCCGAATGCATTGTTCGGGCGGCATCCTCCATCGCTGCTCGACGAAGTTGGTAATCTTCTGCGGCTTCATCTGGTCGGGGTAAAACATCGACGAAGATGTCGTCTTTCTTGCAAACTGGGCAGCAGTAATAGAGGAATCGGACCCCTTCGAGGCCGGCAGCTTTGCGTTGAGTTTCCATTCCCTTCGATTCTTCCCTGGCCAGATCGGTCGGGATGAATTGGCGATGGCAACGAGTGCATTCACGTCTCATACAAGATCTCCTGGGGCATGCTTTAATCGATCGTAAGCTATATCGTTGCGGTCTGCGAGAGACAAAATCTCCCGTTAAGGGTAGATGGTCGATTGCGGGAAGGTGCGATTTGGCGATCGTCGGTAAGTTGCACACTTAAGGCAGGAATACGCAAGATGAGGCACGAAAGCCCAATTGACGCATTTGGGCAAACTGCTTCAAGAAGAGCTGACGAGGAGGTTCAATTGGACCTCCGAACTGTTGTTCCTTGGATCGCCGAGACCCGCGAGGGATCACCGAGACCTGTGAGGCACGATTTCTATTGTACCCCGTATTAAAGCTTCTACCGCACTCACCCAAGTTCACACATTAATCAGCCCTGCACCGCTTGCGGTCAGCCTTGATTCCCCCGCCCGTTGGCCTATAGTCCCTCGCCTTCATGCACTACTCGTCGTGAACCAACACCCTCGATTTTGGGTGTTTAGGTGTTTGGGTTGGGAGCGGCGGCTTCGCAAACTCGCGAGCGAAGCACGATCCAAATGCCAAACGGTGTTTGAATGCGGATGGGGAAGTAGGACTCAGTCCTTCTCAATTTGAGGTGTATTGGCGCTCGGTTCGGGATGAAGTAGATACCGAACGACACCCCACCCCAGTTGAGAGGAATTCGTCCCAGATATGTCCGACTTCGGAGTCGCCGTGGTCAGGGGCTGGGTGACAAACTGTGTCGCGTTGATGGTGGTCGGGTTGGGGTACGCGCAGGCGCTCGCCCAACCCTCCGTGCCAATTCAGAGCGAACCTCCCACGCGCTACACTTTGCCGACCGATGGATTGGTTACCCCGGCTCCCGCAGTTCCCCCCCGGATGGCTTATCAACCCATCGCCCAGGTGCCGGACACGCCAGTCGCGCCCGATGGGACGCTCAAATCAAAAGCTGAAGTCAGCGCACCAAAGGCGAAACCCCGCAAGTATCGGTTTACATCCCGTTATGGGGATTCCCAACTGAATTACGACACCCAGGTTCTTTCAGATGGAACCCGCCGATTCGTGTTCACCGACGGGGTGATCGTGAATGCAACCGGCGAAACACCTCAGGACACTGTCGAGTTGGCAGCCGATCAGGCTGTCGTTTGGATTCGCGGTATTCAAATGGATAGCAAACTCCAACCGCTGGGATCTCAACCCACGGCGAGTGGGAAGGAGGAGGTTGAACTCTACCTATCCGGGAACGTCATCATTCGGACGCAACCCAAAGTCGGACCCCTCCAAACACTTCGTGGATCCCAGATTTATTACGACATGGATCGGGAACGAGCGATCGCGATTGATGCCGAAATGGAGTATAGGCCTTTGCTACCTGTTCCGGGTGGGGCACCAGTCTTGGCACCGGACCCAGTCCACTTCAGGGCCATCGAGCTTCGTAAGCTCGATGCCGAGAACTATGAAGGACTGACCACGGCGGTGAACACCAGCAAATTACCATCCGATCCCGGCTTGCAGATCACTGCACCCCGGATGACCATGACCGACCGGGAAGTACAGCTTCGAAATGTATTCGGTATTCCATACACGGATTTGCTCACCGGCCAGCCAGTAGTCGGGGATGAGAAAACCATAACCGCGTATGGTGCCGTTCCAAAGTTTGAAGGGATTCCGTTCTTCTACTTCCCCTGGTATCGGTGCGATGCGAACGAACCCCTGGGACCATTCGTTAGTATAGGACTAGGAGAAAACCGCATCTTCGGTGCTCAACTTTACTCCACCTGGAACATGTTTGAACTGGTTGGCCTGCGACCCCCGATTGGGATGAAGTGGACACTGGAACTGGACTACCTGAGCGAGCGCGGTCCGGGATTCGGTAGCGACTACAAATATCACCTTCCGCCGTCCGACCTGGCCAGCGGGCTGATGGGTGCCGATGGGTTAATCAAATACTATGGCATCCCCGACCATGGGCTCGACGATCTCGGTGGGAATCGCGGACCGGAACCTACCCAACCGGGGTTTCGCGAGAGGTTCCTTTGGCGGCACCAACAGGAGTTCACTCCCGACCTCTTCTTCCAGGGTCAGCTTGCTTACCTCAGCGACAAGAATTTCTTGGAGCAGTATTACAAGAGCGAATTCGATACGATGCCCAACCAGGAGACATTCGCAAACCTGACCTGGCAGCAAAACAACTACTTGGTGAACGGTTTGATCGAGCCGCACGTCGATCGTCCGTGGATCGCCGAAACCTCTTGGCTACCCAGGGTAGATGGGGCACTCATCGGGCAATCGTTCCTGGACCGGATCGTCTACTCTGGCCAAACGAGTGTTGGCTACGCCATGGCTCATCCCACTGAAACCAACCCGGTATCCATCCTGCCGACCGATCAGAAGGTCGATACTGGCCGCTTCGACTTCTTGCAGGAACTCAGCGTCCCATTCGGTCTTGGCCCGGTCCAGGTTGCACCTTACGCCTTGCTCGATCTGACCGGGTATTCGTCCGATCTTGCAGGAAATCCAATCGGGAGAGTCTGGGGCGGGGGTGGGGTGAGAACGAGCATGGCGGCGTCCCACCTCTACGAAGGCGTGACGAGCGATCTCTTCAACATCCGCGATCTCTACCACAAGATGGTGTTCAGTGCTAACTATCTCTACGCCGAGACGAATGTTCATTACAATCAACTCCCCATGCTTGACAGGCTAAACGATGACGCAACGGACCAAGCCTGGCGGAACATCACGCCAATGCAGTCGCAACTCGTTT
>DASZJS010000547.1:0-5512 GCA_035947935.1 Gemmata sp.
CATGATCGTCGATAGCGAATTGCTCCAGACAACCTTCCAGTTCATGACCACGCTCCCAGCAGGAAATCCGTCCACTGGCACCGGAAACGGAGTCTTCAGTTTCGAGCCATCTCTCCTGTGGGCTATCAAGCTTTATCCGGAAACATACTGGCAATCGCAGGTGGGTTTCTGGATGCCGGTTGGCGGGACACCGAACTATATGGGCAGCGTTTTCGTCTTCAACAACAGTTTGAATCACGTTTTATGCCACCCCATGAAGGACACGGAGCTGATCGGAACAATCGAATCCAGCGGCTGGACCTTTACCTCGGGCGGCTACACGGATCCGAACACGGGGGCGAGGCTTTCCGCCAACAATACCACGTACTTTAACATGGGTCCCGGGCTCCGACTGGTCGTGTCGGACAAGCTCGACATCGGGTTTGGCGTGGAGTTCGCTTTAACGCAGGATCACTTCGCTTCGACACTGTACCGAACACAATTCCGCTGGCGGTTCTAATCCCGTTGTCTGTTCTGTCGAGCCGGGAGCGTGAGCGACCGGAGTACTACACAACTCCGGTCGCTCACGCTCCCGGCTCGCCAAGAACTTTCTTCAATTACGAATCAATTCAGTTGGATCATCTCGCCTTTCACGGTCACGTCGTCGCTTGCTGCGATCTTCACTCCGCCTTGCGTTGCTTCGAGTTCGATGCTCTTCGCGGTCAATTTTAGCTTGCCGGGCAATTCGAGATTGATGTCCTCGGAGAGCAGACGAACCAGTGGGCCGGACTCGTGTTGTCTCACCTCAACCAGAGGCTCACCCCGACAACCGTTGATTCGGACGACCTCATCCTGTTGAAGTTCGAGAGTCGCGGCAGTGGTGGAGGGCGCCCCGGGACGAGTTGCAAACCCATCGACGACGCCGATCACCACGGGTTCTGGCCAGTTTCCTGGCTGAAGCAAGAGTACGCGGTCGTGGGCTCTCACCGGCAGTCCATACAGACTTGCCAACCAGCGATCGACCGGTTCCCCAGTTCCATCGGGGTAGCGAATGAGATAGCGACCGAGGAGGGTCGGATGTCGCCCTTCCAGGCAGTCCCCAACCATCGGCAGACCCGTGGGTGGATTGGGGTGCGTGACCGGGGATCGGTTGAGGATCGCATCGAGAAGTGCCGCCTCTGTCGTGGTCGAGGTGAGCTCGGGAGTGGAAGCGGGATTCGAGGTCACGTTGCTTTCTCCCACTGGAATGGAGGCTGGGGCTTGGCCTTTGCGGCATCGACCTGTTCCCGGACGGTCTGCGGCGTGTTGAACCAAACCGGAGCGTCGCCGTTCACACGAACGGCTACCGGAATGTTCTTGTGAATGCCTGGCACGAACGGTCGGGGCAACCGGCACTCACCAGCGTAGAGCATGGTCACGATTTGCTCGGCTGGCCGACAGACAACGCTGTGCAACCGGGCCTTCGCTGTCTCGCACTTCCCCTCTATCTCGAACTCAAGAGATCGGAGTGGAGCTGGTAGATCGAAGCGGATTGTGGTCTCCGCCGGGTTCATCCCCTTGAGGACGACCGGTTCGTTTCCACGCAGATCCTTGACGATCAATCCGAGGGATGCTTCCTGGTAGAGCCGCGGATGCGGCTGCGGTTCCCGTCGGGCAGCCATCGTGTCCCGGTAATTGGCCGGGCATAAGCCGCGACGGACTTCTGGCATCCCCGAGTCTTGTGGGCCGGGGAACCAGGCATCCACCCCACTTTGGAAGAACACGAACCGGGGGAACGTCATCAGGTGAAGCCAGTCGAAGCACCACGGCAGCGGTTGTTTGTACCAGGCCTTGGGATCTCGGGTCACAATCCGCTCGATGGACAGTAGATCATCCGGATCTTCGAGGTTAGGCATCTCGGTTCCTGGTACGTCGCCGGGCAACACCACATAGCCCTTGCCGAATGGGTTTCGCGGATAGAGTCCCGGGTGATCCACCTCGATGCCCCACGGGTAGCCTGGGGTTTCGCCCGGCTTCCACGGTCCCACTCGCCAGTCGATTCCGCCATAAGCGTTCTCGTAAGTGAGCGGCATTTCGGTGAACGGCTCTGGAGGCGGAACCCAGGCGACCTCGCCACCGGCCCACTCGACCACTCTCGTTCCGGATACCTGAATCCGCTTCGTCGTCGCTCCGACACGGGCCGAGACGGTCATCGTCCGGACCGGTGAGGCATCCGGGGCGAACGCCGAGCCGATCACCACGAAATCGGTTGCTTCTTTCCAGGGCCAGTAATCGGTCCCCTGACGAAGACGGGGTTTGAGGGTCTGGTCGCGGATGTTGTGAAAGAGTGATTCGGGCGGAGCTAATCGGCAACTGCCGGCTTTGATGGTGTGTGTGAACTTGACCAGCGCATAAGCGACCGGATAGTCCCCGATATCGGGGATGACCGCGAGATCGACGACCGCATCGTAGCCAGGGCGAGCGGGTTTACGTGGTTCGGTCATTAGTGGTCACTTCGTGGCAGGTGGAGGTGAGGGAGGACTGACTGGAGTACCCCAGTTGTTTACCGTTCCCCCTGTGGCACCTTGTTGACCGAGTAGGTTTCCCTGGCCCGTCCACCCGGTCGATGGACTCCACCCGACACCCGCTCCGGCCGCTCCGCCATCCGGGTTGCCGAGGATAGGGAGGTTGAAGCTCGGATTACCGCGTAACGCACTGATCCCAAAGTCCGTGAGCGATCCGATCACTCGCTTAATCGTCTCAGCTGGATCCAACACCGGGATTAACTTCCCGAGTACCGCGGCGAGGATCTGCTTGGCGGCTGCACCTTCGACCAGTTTTCCCGCAAGTTTTGAGCCGAGGGTGTTGGTGAAGAAGCTCTCGTATTTACTCCCGAGTACAGCCAAGACCGCATCGATGAGAACCGACACGGCGATGGCCACCACCCCGATAATCAGATCTTTCAACGTCATTCCCACAGTCACCGTGTTGGTGAACGTGATCATCGACCAGGTTAAGGGCAGGGACACCGGATCGCCACAGGCGATCTGCGGGAGTGGCGGCAGTCCGATCAACTGGGAGCAGGCAACATTCGTCCCGTTCATCTGGACAGTACTCGCGCTGAACATGATCTTGCGGCTTGAGAACGGCCACATGACCGCGTACCAGACGTTTGATGGTGGGATTGTGACATCGGGGATCAGCATTCCCTGGTTGTGTCCTTCCAGAGCGATGTAGACGCCCTTGTGCAAGACCGGCTTACTAGCGTTCGAGAACTTGTTCTGCCCACACAGATAGCCCATTGTCCACATTTGAGTGGCGGGAATCTCGATCGCGAACGTCGGCGTCGGTTTCGGGACAGCCGGAGGCAATAGCAGGTTGTGGGTTCCCATCCCCAGTGTGAAATCGTAGATAATGTTGACTTTGACCAGCATCTGTCAGCTCCTCGATGGTGTCGGCTGATACCATCCCTCAGCCACCCGCAACCGAACCGATTTCTCAATCCCCGGGCGGAAAGCGACCTTCACCAAAGATCGAAAAACCAGATAGTACCTCTTCTGATCGGGCAGGATCACGAGCATTTGTGGCACTAACTCCGAGGTGCCGGTTTCCTTGTCCATGACCCAGTCCGCAAGTACCCTCAGTTTGTGGATGGGGAACGCGACCGGACCGTCCGGGGTCAGCCCATCAATCACCACCACCGCACCGGCTGGTGGAAGGGAAATCACCCAGTCCGGGTGTGCCCGGTGGAAGAGCGCGGGGCGAATGTTCGCGTCCGGTGGATAATCCTGCTCCACATCGGGATCAATTGAGCGAACTGCGTGTAGCCCGAGGTCGAGTGGAACGGTTCCCCAGCAGACCGGTCGGGGAGCATCGTCCCACTTCGCGATGAGTGCCGCGGGATCTTCCAGGTTCGGCAGCGGCCGATGGAGATCACAACGTGGATACCCTTCGGGAGGGTTGAACGTCTGGCGGAGCCCTTCCACTGCACTGGTATGGTCGAAACCCTTGCCCAGTCGGTTCGTTGGATCGGCCACTGTCACAGGTGAATCCTTGTCGATCAGGATGTCGGCCGACCCTCCGAAGGCGCGATCCCAGGTGAGCGGCATCTGGATGAAGGGCACAGGGGGGCCGATTCGTCCACTGGCCTGCCACACGCGGTCGCCAAACACAACCAGATCCTGGCTCACCCCGCCAACTCCGAGATGAACCCGAACCTGCCCGGTTGCCCGGCCACGGGGAGCGTAGGCGTGTCCGAGGACGATCACCTCGAATGCGGGGTCGCTCCGTGGCAGGTCATCGCGTGGGAGGAGCCCGACTGGGGTTGGGACATCCCCCGGGAAGATCGGCACGGGATCGTCGGTATCCACATCGAGTTGCCCGCTGGAATCGAAGCGGTAGGTCGCCTTGGCGACCACCATACCGAATCGGGTCGGGTTCCCCTCGATCTCGGAAACGAGGATACTGGCGGGGACCGGTGTGGTGTTGACGAGGTTCATCGCCGGTCCGATCAGGAGTTGAGCTTGATGGTCGATCCGGTGACGTTTACGCCGCTGGGACCGTTTTCGGTCAGAATCCCGCCAGCCCAGGTACTGGCTGCCTTACCGCCCCCCGTCACTCCGACCTGAGCAGACCCCTCGATGGTAATATTCACACCTTTGAGGTTAATGGTACCGTCGCTCAACATGACCAGCGAACTGGCCCCAGTAGTCAGGCTGATCTTGGTGGCTGCGATCAGGTCGTAGTACCCGGCACCGACATTGACGTAACGATTCCCTCCATCGACGTGCAGGCTGGCTGCCCCCGCATCCACTTTCACCAAGTGGTTCCCCCCGGTCACATGAGTGAACTGGGTCCCTTTCACGGTCGTCGTCTGATCCGCGTTATATGTCTCGGTCACGTTGCCGGTGACCGTGGTCGTCTGCGTTGTCTCATATGTCTCCTCAACGGCTCCCTTGACATTCTCAGTCTGCTTGACTTTGACCGTGATCGTTCGATTGTTCAGCACCGTCTGTGTGTCGTCGTTCTTGACCAGAGAGGTCATGTTGTACTCGGCCTGGACGTTTAGTTGTTCCTTCCCCTTGGTATCGTTCGCCTGGAAGCCGTTGAAGTTGGATGAGCCGCCCTGCGGAGTCGAACGAGACATCAACCCGCTAACCATCCCCTGTTTGGGCAAATCGCCAGGCGGCATCTGGTCGGCGTTATAGACGCTCCCGATCACGATCGGCCGATCGGGGTCGCCTTCCAGGAAATCGACAACCACTTCCTGCCCAATCCTCGGAATGTGAACAACCCCCCAGCCTTTCCCGGCCCAGATCGTGGCAACGCGAATCCAACACGAACTGTCGGCATCGAATTTCCCCTGTCGGTCCCAGTGGAACTGAACCTTGATCCGCCCGTACTTGTCCGTGAAAATCTCTTCCCCCTGGGGGCCAACCACAACCGCTGTTTGCGTTCCCTGGATCGTCGGTTTGGGCGTGTTGCGGGCAGGGCGAAAGGGAAGTTCCAATGGGATGCACTGGAATGTATTCTGATAGCTCAAACCAATTTCGCC
>DASZJS010000548.1:0-4437 GCA_035947935.1 Gemmata sp.
CCAAGAGTGCGCAGGTCGGTCATCTTCGGAATCACCGATTCCCGGATATACTTGGCGTGAGCATACGGATCGCCGTGGCCGTTGTGGTGGTGCATGGCCTTGTCGAGAGCTGCGGTTGCGCCCTGGAACTTGCTCAGCGTATCGGTCAATTCGCGCAGGTGTTCCAGTTGTGCCGCAACATCGACTCCGGCGGCTTTGGTCGCGTTCACGGCTGTCGCCACTTCAGCCTGATAGCGGAGCGTGGCCGGGAGAATCATCGTCCGGGCGATCATGGTCATCATGTTGGCTTCGATCTCCACTTCCTTGACGTACTTTTCGCTGAAGATCACATACCGGCTCTGGAGTTCCTTCTCGCTGTAAACCTTGTACTTGGTGAACAGCTCGATCGAGTCTTTGCGGATGATGACCGGGATGGCATCGACCGTGTTCTTCAGGTTCGGGAGGCCGCGTTTCTCGGCTTCCTCGTACCAGGCGCTCGAATAGCCGTCGCCATTGAAGATGACCTTCTTCGATTCCTTCAGAATCCCTGGAAGAAGTTCCTGAATGCCCTTGTTCAACGATTTGCCAGCCTTGGTTGCAACTTCGAGTTGCGTGGCGATGAAGTCGAGCGACTCGGCAACGATTGTGTTCAGCACGGTGTTCGGGCCGGCAATCGAGAAACTCGACCCGACGGCCCGGAACTCGAACTTGTTGCCGGTGAACGCAAACGGGCTGGTCCGGTTTCGGTCCCCGGCATCCCGTGGGAGTTTCGGCAGAACCGATACCCCAACCTCCATGTGACCGCCCTGCTTGGTGGTCCGCAGGTCGGATCGCTCCAACTGGTCGATCACATCCTGGAGCTGATCGCCCAGGAAGATCGAGATGATGGCGGGCGGTGCCTCGTTGGCCCCGAGGCGATGGTCGTTGCCGGCGCTGGCAACCGAAACCCGGAGCAGTTCGGGATACTTGGCGACAGCACGGATCACCGCGACGCAGAACACGAGGAACTGAGCGTTGTCGTGTGGATTGTCGCCGGGGTTGAGGAGGTTCTCGCCCAGGTCGGTGGCCATCGACCAGTTGTTGTGCTTGCCCGAACCGTTGATTCCCGCAAATGGCTTCTCGTGCAGCAGGCAGACGAGTCCGTACTTCTCGGCCGTTCGCCGCATTACGTCCATGCAGAGTTGATTGTGGTCCGTGGCCAGGTTCGAGTCCTCGAAGATCGGAGCAATCTCATACGAACTCGGGGCAACTTCGTTGTGTCGGGTCTTGACCGGCACACCGAGCTTGAACATCTCGGCTTCGCAATCGGCCATACACGCCAGCACGCGCTCGGGAATCGTGCCGAAATACTGGTCTTCCAGTTCCTGCCCCTTTGGAGGCTTCGCTCCGAACAGGGTCCGACCGCAGTTCAGAAGATCGGGTCGCGTGTAGAGGAATTGCTTGTCGATCAGGAAGTATTCCTGCTCGGGGCCGACCGTGGTGAACACTTTCTTGGCCTCAGTGTTCCCGAACAGACGGACGATTCGCAATGCCTGACTCGACAGCGCCTCCATGCTCTTGAGCAGCGGCGTTTTCTTGTCGAGTGCTTCGCCGGTCCACGATACGAAAATGGTCGGGATGACCAGAGTGGCCCCGTTCGGAGCTTCGCGGATATAAGCCGGGGAAGTGGGATCCCAACCGGTGTAGCCGCGGGCCTCGAAGGTGGCCCGGATACCGCCGCTTGGGAAGGAACTGGCATCGGGCTCGCCCTTGACCAGTTCCTTGCCGCTGAACTCGGCGATTGCCAACCCTGTGCCGGTGGGACTGAGGAAGCTGTCGTGCTTCTCGGCGGTAAGCCCGGTCATCGGTTGGAACAGGTGAGTGTAGTGCGTGGCACCGTGTTCGAGTGCCCAGTCCTTCATGGCCGAGGCAACCGCATCCGCAATGCTAGGATCGAGCGAGACACCTTGCTTGATGGTCTTTTGGAGAGCCTTGAACACCGGCTTCGGCAGCCGGGCCTTCTGCACCTCCTCGCTGAACACCAGCGATCCGAACAAATCCTTGATGTGGGTGGTGCGGAAATCGATCTGGTTCAGGTCGTATTCGGTGTTCGCAATCGCATCGATTGCTTTCTGACGGGCGGTGGACATTCTCGAAGGCTCCTGTGAGAGGAATCAGGTGCAAAGGTTTGGAGTTTATTTAGGGCAATGCTTCACAAACGGCACCTCGACAAGTGATTGCCGGGACCGCGGTTGGGCTGGTTGGGGAGAGGTTATTCAGGTTATAAGGGCGATTCGGGATACGGCAAGAAGCCCAAGGAGCCAACACACATGCGACGGATCGCAGTAATCAATCAAAAAGGCGGCGTCGGGAAGACCACCACGACCGTGAACCTTGCAGCAGCCCTCGCAGCGGCTGGTAAGCGAGTGTGCGTGGTCGATCTGGATCCCCAGGCTCATGCCAGCACCCACCTCGGGGTCGAACCCGATGGCACCATCCCATCGCTCTACGACGTGTTGGTGAGCAACAAATCCATCGCGGAAGTGAGGCAGCAAGCTGCCGACAATCTCTGGCTCCTTCCTTCCGACATCAACCTGGCCGCGGCCGAAGTGGAACTGGCCGGCATCGTTGGTCGGGAAGTGATCCTCCGCGAAGCGCTGGCCCAAGATCCTGAAACATTCGACTTCATGGTTATGGACTGTGGCCCCTCGCTTGGGGTTCTCACTCTGAACGCCCTGGCAACTGTGGATGAGGTTTTCATACCGCTCCAACCGCACTTCCTCGCTCTGCACGGACTGAGCAAACTCCTTGAAACGACTGCTCTGGTCGCGCGTCGGATCAATCCCAAGCTGACGGTTACCGGAGTGATCGTCTGCCTGTACGATGCGGCGACCAAACTGGCCCAGGAAGTCGTCAACGACTTGAGTGCGTTCCTCACGCAAAGCCGGGGGGCGAATGTTCCGTGGGGCAACGCAAAAGTATTCGAGACGAGGATTCGACGCAACATCAAGCTGGCCGAGTGTCCGAGCTTCGGGAAATCGGTGTTCGCCTATGCTCCCAAAAGCAGTGGTGCCGTGGATTACATGGCCCTGGCGAACGAGGTGCTGTGTACATCCACAACCGTTGTCGGGCCGATGAAAATGACCGTTGAGGTATCCGACCGACGAGAAACACTACACGAAGCAATGGCATCGAGCGAACCGGAGGCGTGAAGTATGCGATTCTACGCACTGCTAATTGTGGCATCCATCGCGGCGATAGCTGCTGTGCCAGATCCAATTCCTTCTGCTGCCAAGAAAACCACCCTGTACTTTCCTGTAGAGGTTGGGACAAAGTGGGTCTATCAATGGGATAACGAGCAGGAAATCAGAGAAATAACCGCCGTTGAAGATAAAAAGGGAGCCAAGATCGTCACTGTATCGGAGATAGGAAAAGATAATAAACTGTCCCCGTGCGAAGTCATATCGGTAACAGAGCAAGAACTCGTTCTATTAAGCCAGTTCGGAAAAGAGTTAAAGCCGCCAGTATGTTTGCTCAAGATTCCCTGTAAATCCGGAGATAATTGGAAGTGCGATTCAAACTGGTTCAGAGGTCGTGATGTAACTGGAGCAAATGCAAAAGTTTGTGAAATAGAAGAGTTGGAAGTTCCCTCCGGTAAGTTCACCGCGATTTGTGTAGAGAGGGAATACGCTCTCAATTCGACCAGTGGTGGATACAAATGGAAGGAGTGGTTTGCTCCGGGAATTGGCCGAGTAAAGATGATCGAGTACTTTGACGGTCCAAGAGGTGCAGTTCTGAAATCATTCACTCCTGGCAAGCAATGAATTGAAGTCTGTGGGACAAAAAAACGAGCAGCCGGAGCCGACTATGTGAACTTTCATCGAGGCCAAGTCAAAGTCACTTTCATCAAGTCCATCAAGCTTGACCTGCTAAGCAGTGCGTGGGAGAATTGACAAGGAATACTCTTTCACGTCAGGGGTTTCGATGCCGGAGTTGCCGAACGATTCTGGTGATATTCTCACGCTGGCTGATGCCGCTGCGTATCTGAAGGTGCCAGAAGATGCGGTGTTGAAGATGGCCAAAGAAGACATGATCCCTGCGCAGAAAATCGGCGGTGAGTGGCGTTTCCTTCGGAAGGCTCTGAATGACTGGATGCGCTTCGGGAATCGTCCGTACCGAAGGGAGTGGCCGTTCCACCCGGAGTTATTGTTTGAATCGCCGTTCACTGAGGATCTGCTTTTTCATCTTGAGCAACGCCTAATTCACAGACTAAAGGCACAGATTCTCCCAAGGCCAGGCTCAAAGCAGGCCATTCTGAAGCATTTCGGTGTATTCAAAAATGATGAAGACTTGGAGAATCGGCTTGCTGAAGCTCGCAAGCGGCGGGAGGCAGTGGAATGATCGTCCTGGATACGGACATCGTGACACATATCTCTTTCGGGAAAAACGAGAAACTCCTCAAGCGAATCGAACTGGTGC
>DASZJS010000549.1:0-3669 GCA_035947935.1 Gemmata sp.
ATCCGGAGCAGACAGGATGGGTGGGGTGTCCAGAACGACGACATCCCATTCCTTGAGTAGTTCCCCAATGAACGCGGCGTGATCCACTCGGCCCAGAGCTTCAAGTCCTTCATCGCAAATCAACCCCGCAGCGATGAACCCCAGGCCAGGGGTGGGGCACTGGATGGCATCGCCGATTGGGATAACATCCGTCAGGACTTCACTCAAACCCGGATTGTCATCGCAACCCAAAGAGTTGTGTAGACTGGGTCGTCGGAGGTCAGCATCGATCAGGAGAGTCCGTTTTCCAGCCCGAACAAGACTGGCCACCAGATTGAGCGCGAGGATGCTCTTCCCTTCGGCTGGACTGGCGCTTGTCACCACAATGACTCGACACAACGAGCGAACTGGTACTCCCTCGGGGCTCATTCGCGTTTCGCCGCTCAGCAGGAGAGTCCGGATGCCGTCGGCGTGATCGCCAAAGAGAGTCCGCCCAGGTGGTCCGAGAACTGCTCTCGCGGGATTAAGGGACGCCCGTGTTCGGACGTGGGGTAAGGTACCCAGAACCCGCAGACCGACCCGCGCCATCACCTCTTCCCGGGTCCGGAGGCGTCGACGAGACATTTCCCAGAATCCAAAACCGAGAATTACCAGGACCACGGCTCCCACACCAGCCCCAGCCATTCGAATCATTTGTCCGCGGATGTCGGGGGTTGTCGGGGCGGAGGCCGGGGTCAACACACAAACCGTCTCTAAATCTTCAGGGTGGGCATGCTTCAAAACGAGGTTTTGGTATTGCGCCGTTTCTTCCGGTTTGAGAAGATTGCTGATTTCCTTCACAAAGTCATCTTGTTGAAAGAACTCCTTATTTTTCAAGGAGTTAAGCTTCATCACCACTGATTCAGGCATATTCGCTCTTTTCAAAGCATCAAACACTTGATCCGTGAGTTTGAACCATCCCCGAGTCAGCTGAGTATCAAAAGTATTAAGTTCGAAGTGGAGTTTTTCTCGCTTGTCCTTCAAGGCCTTGTACATCTCTTCCAGTTGCTCAAGCTCTTTCCGGTAGAGTTCAGCTTTAGCCAGATTCTTGGTCTCAACCTCTGGGGGTATGAGCAGCGGAGATTTCAATTCTTTATTCACTTCTTCGACCTGTCTCGTCAACAGATCGACATTACGCTGGGCCTGGGCTAACTCTCTCACAATTGCAGAGACAGCTTGATCGCGAAACATCCGAGTCATCGCTTCCGTTTCGGCCTTCTGGATCTTCCGGAGTTCAATCTTCGCGTTTTCGATCTTCTCTCGCAAACTTGGAAGCAGTTTATCGCGCTCGGGTATGACGAGGGATGCTCGATCAGCAAGCTCTTGTTCAGCGTCCGCCAGAATTTTGGACTGTCGAAGAATCGTGGGGCGTTGCGCTAAGGCAGCTTCGAGCGTCATCGGGGGAAGAGACGATTTCTGCAATGGGGAGCCCCCCACGCGGATACTCCCAAAGTCAACAAGTGCGATCAGGGGAAGCTCCGCTTTTAGCTGATCACGTAACTCTTTCGCCCGCCGGAGTTCCGCGTTGAGCTTGGCAAGATCGACTCGCAAAGCCGCAATAGTAGCAATGTTCGCCTGTTGATCGGGATCCACGGCATCTCGGGACCGTTGCCCGCCCGGTAACACATACAATTCGCTCCGCTTTTTGTTGATCTTATCGCTCGTTAGCCTAATCGCACTATCGAGCCGATCACCGAGAGCTTTCCGTTGCGTTTGGGCTTCGCCCTCAACCACTTCCCGGAACGAAGTAGCAACGGCGTTCAAGAGCTTGGCTTGATCCTCTGGCCTACGGGGTCCGCTCAGGGAAAGTGACAGATATTCGGTGTCGTCGTTGAAACCTGCGCGAAGGTTCGAGGCGAGCCAGTTGACCGAGTCTGTCAAAGACAGAACGAGGGGTGAGTTTTTAACTCCCTCAGAAGTGGCCGCTGCATTGAGTACGCCCGAACTGCGAACCAGGGCGAGCATGTTCCGTTGCGCCTGCGCTATTTCCTCTTTATTGCTGTCCTTGGGAGCAGCAAGTTCGAGATAGGACTGCCGGCCGAGCTTGCATCGGAGCGTCGTCCGCACTGTGTACTCTGCGGGAAACGCGAACCAGGCAATGGCTGCGGCCGCTAATCCAATCGGAAGGCTGACGAGAGCGACCAGCCAACGACGAACCCATATTGCGTTCATGAACGCGGCAAACGAAAACCCATCGCGAGCGGCAGGGGGGGCTGAATCATACACCGATCATTCCCTCGTAGGCGACCCAGCAGGGTCAGGGCAATCACTTCCCGGTCGGTTGCAAGGCCGGTAGCGAAGCTCCTGGGAGCTGGCTGGGCAAAGCAATGGTCGTTGTGGCCACTTTTCCACGCATCGGCGAGTATTGGCTCATCTCATCTTCGCTCGTGATCGAAACAAAGACACGATCGAGTACACGGAGGCCGAACCAGAGGATGGCGAGTGCGGCCGGCATCATCAACCAACCTGCGAAATCGTGAAACACACGCTCGGCCAGATCGCGCCCGACGGTCTCGTGAAGGATCGAGGTCACAGTGATTCGGCCAATGTTACAGACGAGAGCGATAGGTATCGCACTCACTGCAATTAACACTTTCTGCCAGCGCGGCCGATCAACGATTATGGCAACTGCTGTCGTTAATGCGAAGAATGTCATCATCATCCGCAGGCCGCTACATGCATCGATGACCCCGACATCCACCTCGGTCAAGTGGATCACGTTTCCGGTGGCGACAGCGGGAATCCCGACGGTCTGAATCAGAAACGTACTAGCTCGCGTACCGATCAGTTGGAGCGGACCGGTGAGAAACCCAGACAGCCGTCCATGGAGAGGGAACATGAAGAACAGGAAGGCAATCGAGGGCCACGTCCAACGGAGACCAGCCCATCCGATGCATGCAAGTGTTATGCCAGCAAACGCCGGAAGCAGCGAATATTGCTCAAGTGTTCCAATGTAATATCGAGCACCAACAAGTCGCATTGCAGCAGCAAGTGTAAGTAATGGGATCGCCCACCAGGATGGTTCGAGTAAACCCGTTGGCAGAAGCGCTCGACGATGCCAGAGCAAGTACGCTGCGAACGGTAGGACGAGGAACCCATGGGAACTCTGCGGATTCGTTGCCCACGTCCGAACCAGTTCTCGCCAAGTCGGGTAATACCCCACAAACACAAGAATCAACAGGCTCAGCCCCCGAACCCATGCTGGGTTAGAACTATTGAGTGGCAGTGAAACTTGTTGGTCGGAGGAACCCACATTCTGCCTCATTGGGGTGGCAATTCCGTATGCCTGCGCAAGAACATGAAGCTACGATAAAGAAACATGAAGCTACGATAAAGACACCTGAAAAGCGAAAAAGTTCCGTCCCTTTTTTCTCTTTCCCGGCGCGTCATTCAGACCAGACCATAATTGGACGTTCGCCTATTGGCCGGGCAGGATTACCGGCCACAATCGTCCACGGCGGCACGTCCCGAGTAACGACAGCGCAGGCCCCCACGACGGCACCTTCACCGACATGGATACCCGGGAGGATGAAGGCTCTGGCACCGATGAAGGCGTCTCGACCCACTTCGATTGGGCCGATGACGAGGGGGAGGCTGGGTTGAGTCAGGTCGTGGCTTCCAGCACACAGATACGCATGTTGGGCAATTGTG